>NZ_JBHVFF010000012.1:0-61180 GCF_042801895.1 Streptomyces sp. NPDC057543
TGGTCACTTCTCCAACAGCGGGGAGATGCTGCCGCACAGGTCGCCGAGGACACCCTTGACGTCGGCGTTCGGTTTCCACAGCGGGTCCAGTCCGGCGCGGACCCGTTGGGCGAGTTCAGCCTGGCCGGTGTGGCCCGGCTTGACCGCACCCTTCTTAACGCCGCCGACGACCACGTTGTCGAGCTGGTTCTTCTTCAGCAGCGGGTTGGTGTTGGCCAGGTTTTCCGCGGTGAGCTGGGACGCCCGGGGCGGCGGGAAGTAGGCGGCGAGCTTGGCGGAGTTCTGCGGGTTCGTGAAGTAGGCGAGGAAGTCCTTGGCCTCCTTGGTGTGCCCGCCTTGCTTGACCACGCCGATGCCGGCCTGGCCGATCACCGAGTAGTCGCCGCTCGGCCCGGCCGGCAGCGGCACCAGGTCCCATTTGAACTTGGCGCCCTCCAGCAGCGACGCCCGGCTGATCTGGGTGATGGTCATCGCCGCGTCGCCGGTGAAGAAGTCGGCGGCCTCGCCGGGGCCCGGCATCGCCTTGTCCTCGAAGATCCCCTTGTGTAGGGCGGTCATCGCGTCGACCATCGGCTTGCTGTTGAAGGCGCAGGTCTTGCCGTCGGCACTCCAGGGCTCGGCCTTCCAGCCGCCCCAGAAGGTGGCCAGGTTGTCCCATTCTTTGTATTCGAAGTCACGGATCACCATGCCGGCCTTGCCGGTGGAGTGGTGCACCTCGGAGCCCTCGGCGAGCACGGTCGGCCAGTCCCACTTACCCGCCTTGACGAGCTGGTCCGGCGTCTTCTGGCCGGCCTTCTTCAGCAGGTCGCGGTTGACGAAGACACCGAACGGCGAGGTGGAGAACGGGTACGCGTACAGCTTGTCGTCGCTCTTCCAGAGCTTGGTGGTGCTCGGGATCAGGTCGTCGTACTGGTAGCCGCTGGTCTGCTTCAGGGTGTCTTCGAGCGGCACCAGGGCCCCGGAGCTGACGAAGTCGGCCGCGTCCTTCTCGAAGACCCACGCGAGGTCGGGGGCGTTGCCGCCGGTCATCTGGGTGGTGAGCGCCGTGGTGTAGGTCTCAAACGGCAGCGGGTCGAACTTGATTTCCTTGATCTCGGGGTGGTTCTTCTTGTACTCGGCGGCGATCTCGTTGAAGAGCTTCAGGTGCGGTTTGTTGGATGTCCAGACCGTCATCCGCAGCGTCACCGGACCGCTGTCTCCCCCCGAGCCTCCTCCACTGCACGCGGCCAGTACAAGCGTTGCGGACATCGCAGCGGCGACCGTGGCCAACCCTCTTCGTATCAACATGTGTTCTCCCTCGGTGATGCGTGGAGGCCTAGTAGCCCGTGATGTCGGGCCAGCGCAGCTCGACGCCAGCCGCGGTGAGCTGGGCCTGGAAGGCCGAGAGCAACTCAGGGGTCTCCCGAACCGCGCGGGGACGGGTGCCGTGAGTGAGGCAGAAGGCGGCGAGCGTGCCGGCGGCCTCCCCGATGTTCCACTCGACCGGGTGCACCCGGTAGGCGCCGCTGGTGATGTGGGTGGTGCCGATGTTCTTGCTGGCAGGCAGGAGGTTCTCGACCCGCTGCGGGAGCAGCGCACCCAGCGGGATCTCGAACGGGCAGCAACCGACGTCAATGTAGTTGTCGCCGCCCGTCGAGGGGTGCAGGTCGATCCGGTACATGCCGAGGCCCACGGAGTCCGGGTACCGCACGGCGCCCCGCTCCCCGCGGACGGCGAGCGAGAGGTCCTGCTCGACGACGGTGTAGTCGGCCCTGATCCGGCGCGACTCGCGGATGTACGGGGCCTGGGCCAGGCCGTCGGTGCCGCCGGTGATGTCGCCGCGCAGCCGCAGCCCCGGGAATCCGGTGCCGCCGTCCGGGCGGGGCGCCTCGGTCTGCATCCAGTACAGGAAGGCAAAGCTCAGCTCCCTGGCCCGGCGCAGGTGGTCGGCGGCGTCGGGGACGTCGAGGACGGGGCCCTCGAAGTAGTCGATCATCGGCCAGTTGACCAGGGTGATGTCGCTGGGGTAGGCGCCATCGGTGAAGGTGCCGCGGGCGGCGATCCGGCGGAACGTCCACAGGTTGGCGTCGCCCGGGTTGAACCGCTGGTCGGCGTGGACCTCCAGCGGGTCGTCGCCGGGGTTGGGGATGAAGTCGCGCTCGACAAGCTCAAGCGTCCTGGGGTGCGGGTACTGCCAGGACAGCAGCGGTCCACCCCAGAAGTCGGGCTGGTAGGACCGCCAGACGTCGTAGTCCGCGGGCTTGTCGATGGTGTGGTCGCCGTCGACATGGTCCAGGGCGAAACACACCGATACGGCCTGCATGTTCAGCGGCTGGGCGGTCTGGGGGGCACTCGGCTCGCCGGTATCGGCGGCGGACTCGAAGCCGGTGACGTACTCGGTGCCGGTGAGCGGCAGCAACTCGCCGGTCTCGGTGGCGTCCAGCACATAGGGAGCGGTGGCGTGGACCCTCTCGCCGGTGTCGCGATGGGTTAGGGTCACCGCGATCACCCGGTCGCCGTCGGTGTCGGCGGCGGTCGGCCGGTACGGCTGGAGGACTGTGAGCAGCCCGCTGGCGCGGTAGGGGGCGAGCATCGCCGAGATGACCGCCACCGCAACCTGCGGTTCGTGGCAGAGCCGGCTCACCCAGCCCCCGCCAGGGTTCAGCTCGCGGCGGGCCCTGGCCCGTTCGGTGAGCGGGTAGTGCCGGCGGTAGTAGTCGCGAATGCCGTCGCGCAGGGCCCGGTAGCCGGCCGTGACGCCGAACTGCTCCACCCAGGAATGCTCGTCCGGGGGCACTGCCTGGCTGGTGAGCTGCCCGCCGAGCCAGTCGAACTCCTCGGTCAGCACCACGGTCCGGCCCGCGCGGGCCGCGGCGAGCGCCGCGGCGACGCCGCCCAGCCCTCCGCCGACCACCAGCACATCGCTGCGTATCTCAGTCAAGAACGGTCCTTTCTCGGTTCGCCGAGGGTCTGCCCCTCGACGAAGTGGCACGGCAGGAGCCGCTGGAGCGTGGTGGTCGACTCGTTCTCCAGCAAGGCGGCGAGGAGTTCCACTGACTGCCAGCCCATCTCCCGGCGCGGAATGCGGAAGCCGGTGCACGCGATGTCGGCGTCCGCCGACTCAGCTGGTACGCCGGTCACCACGACCGACAGGTCACCGGGCACGTCGACGCCGCGCTCCCGGGCCGCCCGGATCAGCGCGACCCCGTCGTCGTAGCCCTCGACCACGGCGGTGGTCACCCCGGCGGCGAGCAGCGCGTCCAGGGACTCCCCTGCGGACCGACCGGCTGTCCGCTCGTGCCGGCCGCTCCCCTGAGTACCGGCACGGAACCCGTTCATCCGGTCGTCGGCGGACTCCGCACCCTCCCCCGCCCCGACATAGGCGAACTCCCGGTGCCCGAGCTGCCGGGCCCGCTCGACCAGCTTCCGGGTGGCGGCGGCGTAGTCCGCGCCCACGCAGGGCACTGGGCCGCCCGCGTCGTCGCGTCGGCCGACTGCCACGAACGGGTAGTTCTCGCGATTCAGCCGGGCCAACTCGTCGTGGGGTATGTCCCGGCCGAGCAGGAGGCAGCCGTCGGCGATCCGCAGCCGGTTGTTCTCGTGGAACACCTTGCGCCGCCCTTCGGTGACCGGGGCGCTGGTGAACAGAAGCAGGTCGCACCTGAGCTGCTCGGCGCACTCTTCGATGCCGCGCAGGAACGGGTAGTAGAAATCGGCGCTGGTGCTCGGGAACACCGATTCGTAGGTGAATACGCCGAGGATCTGGTTGTGCTGACGCACCATTCGGCGGGCCACCGGGTCGGCCGCGTACCCGGTCTCCCGGATCACGTCGAGGACGCGCTGCCGGGTCTCGGGGGCGATGCGGGTCGTCGCGTCGGTCCTGTTGTTCAGCACGAGCGAGACCACCGACTGGCTCACGCCGGCGAGTCGGGCGATGTCACGCTGCGTGATCCTTGGCACGGGGGAACTCCTCCGGAGGCTACTGAAGCCATTGTTGATAATACGTATTATCAACTGGTGATCGGTGACGCTACTCGGGCTGCTTCACGGTGTCAACGGTCTCAACGAGGGGCCCTGTCGGGGAACTTGGAGCTTCCGGGACAGCGTGGTGGGCAGTTCGGAACACTCTGGATGGTTTGGCCCAGTCCTGCGTTCCCGAGGTGATAAGTGTCCGTTCATCCGTTGTCCGGTGTGGTGGTACCCGAGCACACCGCCCACATGGTCCGGTCCAGCAATCCCGTGGGACGACGGTTATGTGGGTGCGTAACCGCCTCAACGGGCTCTGGACGAGAGGACTTCGTCTCCTGGTAGCCGCGTGGTGGCCGTCCTGGCATCTCTCCGGCTCAGCTCGCCGCCGTGTGCGTCCGGCAGTTCCTGCTCAGCCTCTCGGGCAGGCAATGAGGCCGCCCGATGCCGGATCGACTTCGAGTACGCCCTGGCGACGGATCCGTACGATTCTGGATTCCACCAGAGTGTGCTGACGGACTTCCGTGACCGGCTGCCCCAAGGCGACCGCGCGACCGGCTCCTGCCCCTGGCTCTGGCGGCCTGCCGAACCATCAGCGATCTGGACGAGTTGGCCGATGATGTCTGACCGGATCGGTCAGCAGCGGCCACGCAAGCGCAGCCTGCCCCGGCGTGACACCGCCTCCGGTCCGGGTCAGAAGCTGTCTTCAATCCGGGTGGTCGTCGCTTCTCTCTCTGGGAGACTGAATGCCACACCATGATTCGTCTCTCGGGGGGTCTCGGATGGAACTTTGGGACTGGGTATGGCAACAGCTCAACCCACAGACTGGGGACATGCGGGTGCTCACGCGCTCAACGCACCCCCATTTCTCGGCTGCCAGTGCCCGTGACGAGTTCGTAGGCAGGATCCGCCTCATCGACAGCGGTCTTCGCAGGCTGGAAAAGATCGCGGAACTGATCGAGGCGGGGACCCCTCCGCTGATCGCGGTCATCGGGACCGACGTTTTCTCCATCGCCAAGTTTGACGAGAATGGCGTGATTTCAATGGCCGGGAACCACCGTGCGAATAGTGACGCCGCAGTCTTGTATGCCTTCAAAAACAGCAAAGTGCCCAAGATCTGGTCTCAATGATGATGCTCTGCGGGGGATCGAGGCCAGTGACCGGCCGGGATATGTCAGCCAGCGGTGGGCTTGGGCTTCTTCTTCTTCCAGCCCGTGAAGCCCTTGCGGGTCAGCCGGCGGGTCATCACCGTGATCGCGGCCCAGGTGATCAGGGTCTCCGAATGCTGGATGAGCCGCTCGTAATCGCGGGCATGCCGACGGGCGTTCATCATCCAAGCCAGGCTCCGCTCGACCACCCAGCGGCGGGGCAGGATGACGAATCCGGAGCTGCCCTTGGGACGGCTGACAGTCTTGATCGTCAGGTTGAGATGCGTCTTTGCCCAGGTCACAAGCTTTCCCGCGTAGGCCCGGTTGGCCCAGACGATGGTGATCTCGGGGTGCATCAGCCGCAGGCGGAAGAGGACTTCCTTGGCCGCGGCGGAGTCGTGCAGGTCGGCGGGCGTGACCATCACGAACAGCGGCAGACCGCGGGTGTCGACCACGAGGTGCCGTTTGCGGCCATTGATCCTTTTACCCGCTTCGTAGCCGCGGGAGTCGTTGCCGACGGTCGAGGCCGCCTTCACGGACTGGGAGTCAATGAGCGTTTTCAGCGTTGACTCTCCAGGGTGAGGACGGCCTTGGCGATTGACGTCATGCGAGTTGGGCTGCATCGCGATTTCCTGAAGTCTCGCCAGGACTTGAGTCGTGCCATGCCGCATTCGACTGGCGCCCGGGACGCGGCCAGCGCCTGGTTGACCGTCCGTTCTGTCGGGGTAAGGTGCCCACCGGGTGGGTGTCTGAGCCCGGTCGTGCCCCAGGGGCCCGAAGAGCCCGCGTTCGTAGGGGAAGCCGAGAAGCGAGATGTTGCCTTCCTCACGACACCCCTGCCGGTCCGAGTCCGACCAGGCGGACAGACCGTGCCCGCCGAGCACCGCCGGGGAACACCTACCGGTGCTGCCGTCGGAGAGGTATGACACCGGGCTGTCGTGGATCGTGTTGATGGCCTCGACATGGTCGCTCGTTGCGGGAACGACCGAGACGGGGGCCGTGATCACGTGGTTGCGTAATCGATGAAGTCCCCCACGGTGTTCTTCAGCGGGCCGCCGCGCCGGTTGTCTTCAGCCGACACTGGGCTGGCAACTGATCTCCAACAACCAATCTCCGCAGTTAAGTTGACACGCCGTAGCGCTCGATTCCGGGGCGGCCTCGGAGAAGGCCTTGTACGGTGATTCCACCGTTTCGGCCCAGCGCGGTTCGCGTGGGATTCGTGTCAGCCGGGTGGGTGGGAGCGGTACGGAGACAAGATCGTTCATATATGGCGCATGGAAGACTCCAAGGGGGAGACATGGCCTATCTCGTTGAGTTGCCGATTGCTGCGGCGGACGGACGAGCTGATGTTGTGAGGGTCGAGATCGAGCAGGCTGCGGACGGTCTGGTGCAGGTGGCCCGGCCCGGCCAGGTGGTGGCTCGTGCCACACGGTCGCTGGGCGAGATGCTGGCGGGGGTCAGACCGGTGGCGCAGAACTTCGTCGACGGGTTTCGCGGCATGGTCCATGCGCCGGACGAGATCGGGATCGAGTTCGGGTTGTCACTGTCCGCGGAGGCGGATGTGGTGATCTCCAGCACTGCGGCTGCAGCGAATTTCAAGGTCTCATTGACCTGGCATCGCACCCCCGCCAACCTCCCAGGCGAGGACGCCGAACAGGTCTCGGCGGTACCCTCACCGTGACACCTCCGTCCCCGGAGCCCATCGACGAAGTCGCGCCGCAGGCATTGGACGCGGCGGTACTGCGGATTCACGACGCGCTGCGCCAACCGGTGGGAGCGGGCTTCCTGGTCACTCCCGAGCTGGCTATCACCTGCGCACACGTTGTCTCGGCCGCTCTCGTCGGCCGGGGCGTCGAGCCGGATGTCGGTGCCGGTGTCTTCGTCGATCTTCCGTTGCGGCCCGATCAGTCCGGATCTGGTGTGCCGGGCGGGGCTGGGGTGATGGCGGTCGTCGAGCATTGGGCTCCGCGGCAGCCTGATGGCAGTGCGGACATCGCCGTACTCCGGCTTGCGGTGCCGATCGCCGCCGGTGTGCCTATGCGGCTGGCAGAGTCACAATCCGAGGACCTATGGGACGATCCCGTGCGAGTGTTCGGGTTCCCGGTCGGGCGCCCGGACGGCGTCTGGCACTCCGGTGTGCTGCGGGGGCGGCAGGGCAACGGGTGGGTGCAGATCGACCCACGTCCCGGAGGCTACCGGGTGTCCGGCGGGTTCAGCGGCAGCCCGGTGTGGGATGAGCGGCTCGGCGGGGTGGTCGGCATGGTGGCAGTGGCCGAGGCCGGGGATCCCGCGGTGAGCTACCTGATCCCGACCGACGGCCTGATGACGGCCTGGCCGTCGTTGCGGGCCCTCGCGATGCCGCCGTCGCCGTTCCGGAGCCTGAAGGCCTTCGAGGAGTCGGACGCACAGATCTTCTGCGGCCGTCACGTTGAGAGCGAGGACATCGCAGACCTGCTGGCCCGCGACCAGTGGGTCTGCGTGGCCGGCCCGTCCGGTTCCGGGAAGTCGTCGCTGGCCCTTGCCGGGGTGGTCCCCCGCCTCCGGGCCGCCGGGGCGTTGGCGATCGTTCTGCGGCCGGACTCCGGCGGAAGTCCCCTGTCGGCCCTGGCCTCCGCGTTACTGCCCTTTCTGGAGCCGGGGCTGTCCGAGATCCAGCGTCTGGAACGGCTTTCCGCACTGACCGCCCTGCTGGGCGCTCCCGCAGGCCTGGCCGACATCGCGCCCCGGATCCTGGAACGGCACGGAGCCACCCAGCTACTCCTTGTGGTGGACCAGTTCGAGGAGCTCCTGGCACACGGATCAGCCACCGTCGACGAGTTCGCCGCCGTGCTGTTCACTGATGACCTGCCGGACACAGTCCGCGTCCTCACCACCATGCGGGCCGATTTTCTGGAGACGGCCCTCGCTCACCCGCGTCTCGGGCCGGTCATCAGCCGTAAAGTCTACGCACTTGGGCCGATGAGTCGCGAGCAACTGCACGAGGTCGTTACCGCGCCAGTCGACGCCATCGCCGGTGTGCGCTACGCGCCCAACCTGGCCGAACGTCTCCTTGAGGAAACCGGATCAGAACCGGGCGCCCTGCCCCTGCTCGGCTTCGCACTCGATCTGCTCTGGCAGCGCCAGGCAGGCGGACTGCTGACGCACCAGGCATACGAGAAACTCGGCGGGGTCAAGGGCGCACTCGGCGACTACGCCAGCGGTGTCTTCAAGCGGACGGTGTCGCCCCAGGACGAGCCGGTCGCCCGACGCCTACTCACCCAGCTCGTGCGGATCCCGATGGGCACCATGTCGCCTACGCGCCGTACAGCGCCGCGCACCGAGCTCAGCGACGGCGAGTGGGAGCTAGCTCAACTGCTGACTACCACCCGGCTACTGGTCACTGCCCGCAACGGTGAGGGGCTGGAGACGGTAGAACTCGCGCACGAGGCACTGATCAACGCTTGGGACACGCTGCAGGCGTGGGTGGAAGAGGACCGCTCGTTCCTGGCATGGCGGGAGGTGCTTCGGCACGATCAAAGGCGCTGGGAGGACAGCGGACGCGACCGCGAACTGCTGCCGACCGGGATCACGCTGGCAGGTGCCCAGCCGTGGTTGCGCGAGCGGAAGGACCATCTGAGCGAGGCTGAGCGCGACTACCTGAAACGCGGGCGTCTCCACCGCCGGTCCCGGAGACGGCGGCGCCGGTCGGCGGTCGCGACGCTGTGCGTACTCGCGCTGCTGGCCGCGACGGGCATCGTGATCGCCGACCGGGAACGGGATGCCACGGCCCGGCAGGCCGCGGTCCTCGACTCCAAGGACCTGGCGGCCCGCGCGCAGGCACTCGCCCCCTTCGACCCCGGACTGGCGTCGCAGTTCGCGGTCGCCGCTTATCACAGCTCCCCGACTCAGGAGGCCGGCTCCCGGCTGTACGACCTGCTCGGCCCGCTGCTGAACAGCGTCGTCGGCGAGACCGGGAGCTCCTACACGACCGTTGCGGCAGCCCCGCACGGCACCCTGGTCGCTGCAGCGGGCGTTGACAAGGGCAGGACGCTGCGAATCTGGGACTTCGCCGACCCGACCGCGCCACTCCTCCGCGCGACCATCAACGCAGGTGGGACGGGCATCGCCTTCACTCCGAAGGGATCCCACCTGGCAGCCATGTGCGGCGCCCGTGGCCTGTGCCTGTGGAGCCTCGCTGACCCGGGAAAGCCTTCGATCGCCGCCCACCTTCCCGATCAGCCTGGCATGAAGGACCCGAACGCACGGATCACATCAATGGCCACCAGCTCGGACGGCACTCTGCTCGCGGCCGCAGCCACGAACGGCGACACCTTCCTGTGGTCGGTCGTCCAGCCTACGACCCCCAAAGCCCTTGGCCGGCTGCGCAACCCGACCAACATCAAGGGGGAGGTGAGCCTCGCCGCCGTCGCCTTCGCACCACGGGGTGACACGCTCGCCACCACCATCCCGGGCGGGAAGACCCAGGTATGGAGCCTCGCCGACCCGGCCAACCCCACTCGGCTCTCCTCCCAGAAGACCGGTTACAAGGCCATCGCCTTCAGCCCCGACGGCAACCTGCTCGCCGCAGCCAGCGGCATGGACATCGGATTATGGAAAGTCAGGAACCCTTCTCGACCTGAACCGATCGAGGTCAGCGGCGGAAGCTCGTTGGGTGCGAACATCAGTACGGTGGCCTTCAGCAGGGACAGCAGTTTGCTCGCGTACGCTGGCGCGGACGTCAAGGACCCCAAAGGCCAACTCTGCGTTGCTTCCCTGCGCTCGGAAGACATCAGTAGTGGTTCGGTTATATCGAGCTGCGTCGAGACCGCCGCCGGCACCCTTACCATGACGATCATTCCGGCCGGTGGCCTGCTGGCCGCAGGCGTCGACGGGGTGGTACGCCGGTGGCGCTCAGCTGCTCGGAAGATCGACGGTATGTCTTTCGGCGGCCTCGACCCCTGGTCCTTCAGCTCCGACGGACGCCTCATGGCCGCACCGCAGCGAGGCCCACGGTCCTCACCGACCCGGCCGCAGTCCGTCGGGGTCTGGGACCTCTCCACCTCCGAAGATCCCACCCTCGTCGCGACACTGCCGGTCTCCGCGCGGGGCACCTCGTTCATCCACCCGGGCTGCCTGCTGACCATCGGGTGGGACGGTGACGTGGAGCTGTGGGACCTCAGTGATGCGCATCAGCCGGTGAGAGTCGCGTCCCTGGGCATCGCCGACTTCCCCACTGACTCAACAGGCCTCGGTGACATGATCCTCACGTTCGGTGTCACTGCGGCCGACACCGGACGACTCATCGCGGTGATCGGCAAAGGGGCACTCCATCTGTGGCGCGTCAGCGACGCCCTCGACGCCACAGAGGTCGGCTCGATCCCCCTCCCTGCCACGAAGATCAACGACGCCGGCGTCCTCGATCACGGCAGCACGGCCTACGTGGCCACCGATACCGGCTTCGACTGGTGGGACATCAGCAACCCGGCCAGGCCCAGGCACGCAAGCTTCTCGACTGTCAGGTCCCCGGAGGGGGCAGTGGTTCCGACCAAGGCTCCAATAGGGGCACCAGTCTCTCCGGTGCCACATCGAACGGCTCGGTCGTCGCCGTCAGGAGCACACCGGACATCAATTGCAAGTGCTCTTCCGTGCAACTGTTCAACTTCACCGCCAGCGGCGGACCCAGCTCAAAGGCTGAACTGCCCGGTGCCTTCGGCATTGGTCTGGAGATGGGCGGTGACAGCCGCCTACTCGCTGCTGGCGGAAACAGCGGCAACACGGTGTCTCTCTGGGACATCAGCGACCCCCAACACCCCCGCCCTCGATCGACCATCCCGACTGTTCAGAACGTCAGAGGCATCAAAATCGCCCAGACCGGCACGCATATGGCCATCTGGAACAGCACCGACCTTGAACTGTGGGACATCCGCAATCCTGACAGCCCTGTTCTGGTCGCTCCCATCGCTCCCATCGCCCCCATCCACGACCTGAGTGCCGCCGAGATCGACGCCGTGGCGTTCGTGTCGACGGGACCAACTCTCCTCATTGCCTCTCAGGACACCGTCACCCTGCTCGACGCCGACCCGGACCACCTCGCTGCCCGCCTCTGTTCCTATAGCGCGGGCTCTCTCACTCCCTCGCAGTGGCATAATTACGCGCCCGACGTCACCTATCGAAACCCATGCCCGAGTCAGTGAGCGTTTTCAGGGTAGCCACCGATGGGATGACCCCGGCGAGGGCGCAACGCACGAGGCACCCGTGCCGTTGAGGAAGACGTTCGAAGTCTCAACTCGTCCGCGCAGGTGCCTCGTTGGTTCCCTATCCCGCCGCACTCGACCTGCCCCATGCGTTGGTCGAGTGGGTTACTATGCTCATCGTCACCCGCGACGGTGACCGTCGCTGCAAACTCCCGCCGCACCAACGTGCGCTTGTGGGTCTGGTGTACCTGCGCAAGCACGACACCGTGCACCAGACCCGGGCGCTGGTACTCGGCTACGCCCAGGCGGTCCGGAGCGCTCATGCCGACTGAAGGCCCTGGCAAGTCAGCAGCGTGGGCGAAGGCCCTGACTGTGTTCGTTCTCCTTGTCCTCATGCCCCTGGTGGTCTGGTTCGTGATCTCCTTCCAGGGGTCCGGCGCATTCCCATGGTAAGTGCGACCGCCGTATCGCCGCGGGCCACTCCAACAGACTGAGACCTCGCCAGCCAGCACTAGAACCTTGATCTTGTTACGAGCTCATAGGGCGGCGAGCCGGCGAGCCTCAGCGCTGCCACCGACCTGACGGGCCGTCGAATTTCACAAGAACATCACAAAGGACATAAGATCTCCTCCGACGCGCCGCCAGGAGTAACACGCGCTTCGAGAGACGGTATGGCGTCCTCGCCGGCACGGGTCTTCAGCAGTGACTGCTAGCAAGTGACAGGGGGGTTGCATGTCTCTTCGAGATGCCGCAAGTTGGTCAGAATCCAACGGTGCCCAGAATGGGACGACCAGAACGATGAAGGAGCGCCTGGGCTACGGAAGCCTGGTGGTCTGGCTTGTGGCTCTGTTTGTCACCGTCACAGCGTGCGCTGGCGGGGGACAGGACAACGACGTATCGGCCAAGCCGTCGGCTTCAGCGAGCGTGTCCACTTCACCCTCGGCTTCGGCGAGCATATCGGCTTCTCCCTCGGCCACGTCCTCGACGTCCCCGTCCGCGTCTCCCTCGAAGGAGCCGGTCGTCAATGAGACGGTGAGTGACTACACCGGCTGGAACCTTCAGAAGGCCGTGGCGAACGCTCACAACCACCACGTCAAGTCGGTGACGTACGTGGACGCGAGCGAGCTGAGGCGCACCGTGGTGCACACCTACAACTGGAAGGTGTGCTCGCAGAGTCCGTCCGCCGGTGTCTACAGCACGGCCACGAAGCTCACGCTCAAGATCGTGGAGATGGGCGAGTCATGCGCGCACCCGCCGCGCGCCAAGTCCAGTAATACGTCTAGCAGCGGCGGGTCCTCATCATTCGGCAGCTCTAGCTCGGGTGGGAGTACATCGTCAGGCGGCAGCTCCTCCACGACGCAGCTGTGCAGCATCCGGTCCAACGCCGGTAACTGCTACCACGCCGGACAGTTCTGTCGGAAGGCCGATGTGGGGGCGAGGACGACGGACGCAGCCGGGCGTGAGATCACCTGCGGCTATGAGGCTGGCGCGAACCGTTGGCACTACTGAGCTGACGGCGCTGGCTGTGCCAGATCCGTGCCAGATCGAGCGGCCATTCACGGTCACTTGAGGTACGAGACGGTTCAGTTGCGGGCTGAAGGCGTGGCGCTGGCGCACGGTCACTGACCAGCCAGAACTCTCCTACAGTCAGCGCCAGGCTTACAAAGCAGATGTCGGCGGTTCGAAACCGTCCGCGCTCACAGTAGGAAACCGCAGGTGAGAGCCTGATCGGGCCCTCCGGTTCACATGGACCGGAGGGCCTTTTCCATGATCGAGGCCACATAGAGGCCACATCCCCGGAAAGCGAGTTCCCGTGATCACCCCATAGAGGGATGCTCCTCATCGCCAACGCACTCGACGTACCGCTCGCCGACCTCGTACGCGAATGAGCCCCGGCCGGCCGAGGGGGGGGCAGGCCGGGGCTGTCTGTGTCGTCCTGGTCAGTGCTTCCGAAGCCTGGCCGGCACTCTGGTAGCGCGAGCGCTCTGCCACCAAAGCCCCGAGCAACGGCGGACCTCAAGCCCGAAGTGCTGTCCGCACCGAGCGCACCATCCCAAACCGCTCTCCGGATCAGTCAGGGACGCAGCAGTACAGCGCGGGCAGCGGCTCACAGGACTACCTCTCAGGTCAGCAGGTCGAACTCTCCGGCCTTCACCGCGGCCGCAAGCGACGCCCACCCGGCCGCCGTCATCGTGACGACCTCGTCCGGCCGCTCGCTGTCCCGCACCGCCACGGTACCGGGGACATTGAGGGCGACCTGCGGGCAGTTGCCCACCTTCTTGTCGCGACACATGGTCGCCGAAACGAACTCGAACTCGAACTCAGGCTGAGCACCCATGGTCTAATCCCTTCTGTGGGGGCGGGGACTGTTTCCCCGCCTGTTGAACCGTCGGTGGCCGGACCGTCCAAAGAGCGGCCACCGGTGGGAGTCATTTGGCGGGCCACGAGGTGCCCGGCTGGTTCCACGGCGTCGTATGCGGGGTGTAGTGGTCGCCCGTGTGGTCGGGCTCCAGGGTGCAGCGCGCACTGGTCTTCGGGTCCATGTCCCAGCAGCAGTGCGTGATGATGTCGCTCGACTCGGTCTTCATCGGCTGGCCTTCCGCATCGGGCCGCGGGCTGCTCGCCATGCTCGGCCGAGCCGTACCGCTGTGGGGCAGGATGCCCCGGCCCGGCAGGTGGCGCAGTTGTAGGTGTGGCCGAGGAGCGTGCGGTACTCCGCATCGCCGGGCGCGGCCGTTGAAGCCCGGCCCAGTGCGGCGCCGGTCATCGTCCCACCCTCGGGCTGGCAGCGTCTTCGAGCGCGGCCTGTAGCGCTGCGGCGTCCGTCGTCCATACATCGGCAGCCGGGCAGACACGCCAATGCGGGCCCGGCCCCTGGGTGCGTCTGTCGGGAGGAATGACTAGATGGGCATCCTTATCGAGGACGCGGGTGCCGTCCACGTCCCACTCGGAGGCGTCGCCCGGCGGGATGAACCAATACAAGGCGGCGCTGAGTGGGTCTTCGAGTACTGCCCCGGATCGGCCACCGAGGATGGCGAGCGCGTCGAGGCCGACACTGCGGGGCACGCGGATCGCGTCCCACGTCCGGCCGGCCCTTTCGAGGCGACAGGCTCTGATGGTGCGGATGCTGGATGCGGGCACGGCTGCGGCTCCTCGGGGACACCGTTCTGGGCAGTGCGCCAAGACTGGCCCTAACCGGAACGCGTATCGAGGACTCTCATAGGTCTTTTCGCGACACCAAAGAGGACTTTTATGCCGTCGTTCGGATGACGACTGGCCTCTGAAAGGGCCTGCTGTGAAACTAACTTGAGATCCTGTCATGGAGGCCCCGCATGTCGCAGCCAGCAAGCAACATCCGTCTCAGGTCGGCCCGTCATGCTGCGGGCTACCGATCCCAGCAGGAGTTGGCCACCGCCCTTGGGGTCGGTGTCCGGCAGGTCCGGCGCTGGGAGTCCGAGAACCCGCCATGGCCGCACCCGGACCTGCAACAGGCTCTCACCGAGCTGCTCGGGCAGGACATGGAATCGCTCGGATTCACCCCTCCGGCTGGCCGTGACCGGCCCGACTCTGTGCGGCGCTCACTGGTTGGGGCGTCCGTGGCTGCTGTCGGGTTGGCTGCGGTACCGATGCAGTCCGCAGTGGCGATGCAGCCCGCTTCCGTTGCTGCGGACTTCGAGGCCGTGACCCGGTCGCACCGGCGCCTCTACTGGTCCGTCGCACCCGCCACTCTTCACCCCGCTGCCGTCGCCCACGCGACCCTCGGGTGCGCGCTGCTGACCGAGACGTCTGGCCAGACCCGGCGCGCCGTCGCCGCGGCACTTGCCGAGTCGTACCTGCTGGCAGGCCGGATCGAGTTCTTCGACCTCCGCGACGGCGACCAGGCAGGAAGGAAGCTGCTGCTTGCGCTCCAGGCGGCCGGTCAGGCTGACGATCCGCTGCTCGGGAGCGCGATCCTCGCGCACTCCGCGTTCATCCCGGCATGGGATGGCGAGCGGGATGCGGCGGTGGAACGCATGGTGGCCGCCCGGACGTACGCCCGCCGCGGCCCCGCATCGGCTGAATTCCTGGCGTGGCTGGACGCAGTCGAGGCCGAGTGCGAGACCCGATGCGGGAACACCCGTACCGCTCTGCACCTGATCGGGCACGCCGAGGACGTTCTGGCTACGGGCGCCGAGCACGCGAGCCCCGTTTGGCTGGACTGGTTCAGTCCGGTGAGGCTGGCGGCGTTCAAGGGCAATACTCAGCTGAAGGCGGGGCACCTTCCCCAGGCGCGTACAACGCTCCTCAGAGTCCTCGATGACATGCCAGCCACCGAGGACAAGCAGCGCACCGTCATCTACGGCGACCTGGCCGCGGTCGAAGCCGCCGCAGGAAACCCGGAAGCGGCGTGTGAATACGCGTGCCGGGGGCTCGAGCAGCTAAAGGTCACTTGGTATGCGATGGGCATGGACCGGGTGCGGGAAGTGCGCCGAGCCTTGGCCCCGCACCAGCACGAGCAGTGCGTGCGGGACCTCGACGAGCGACTGTACGGGTGGGCTACGACTGTGAGCGCGCTCGCTCGTTGAACTTCTGGATAGCCTCCGGCAGTTCGGCCAGGGACTCGATGCGGAACGTTGGCAGGTCCCGGGCCTCGGCGGTGTTCCACTGAATGGTGCCCCATGGCCCGCGGTGAATCAGCGCGGTGTGCATCCCGGCCGTGACGGCGGGGCGTAGGTCGTTGTCGACGCGGTCGCCAACGTACAGGATCTCGTCGGGCTCATGGGGCACGACTTCGGCGACCTGGACGAAGAACTCCGGATCGGGCTTCGACGCACCCCAGTCGTCCGAGGTGCCGATCAGGTTGACGTCGTCGGTGAACAGCTCCCGCAGGATCCCGCCGGCCCGCACCGTCTGGTTCCCCGCGATGCCGAGCCACAGCCCAGCGGCTCGAAGCTGAGCAAGGGCAGGGCGGACGTCCGGGTACAGGTCGGTCTCGTCGAAATGCTCTGCCTGCCCGGCCTGGGCGCGCCTTTCCCGCTCGGCGTACAGGTCGAACCCGGGCTGGAACTCCTGGAACGTGTCGCGGTAGTCCCGTCCCTGGGCGATCACCGCGCCGAACATGGCGGCGAACGTGTGCCGCGGTACGCCGAGCCAGTCGGCCCAGGTGCCGTACTCGCGGGTCTCGTCTACGAGGCACTCACCGACGTCGAACACCACTGCGCGAATCATGCGGCGCATCCTATGCGGTGCCGCGCGGCTTCGGCCGATTGTCAGTGGTCGGTCGTACGATCCGGCCCGTGGCAATCGAACTGACAGATGAACTGAACCCCGGGCCAGAGCGCTGATCCGGGGTACAGGGGCTGGGGTGAAGAACCGAACACCGGATGGCGAACCGAACCCAGCCGACGAACACCGTACCGGTCAGGGGATTCCCGTGGCCCAGGAATCTTCCGGTGACGACGCGCGGGGCGGGTCTTGCGCCGGACTTCTCTACGACCGTCAACCCTGTTCCGTGCCGGTCGGGATCTCTTCTCGGGGTGGTGGCCCCATCAACGGGGTGGCAGTGGGGTCTGCGCCATGGTGGCAGGGATGGATGGTGGCGGTTGTCCTGCGACAGCGAAGATAGATTCATTGCCAACGAAGTTTGACTGCAAGGCGAGGGTTGATGAGCCGCCGTATATCCCAAGGTGTCCTGGTCGTCGGGTCGATCGGCGTTCTGATCAACATCGTGGACGCGATCGGGACGGGGCGTCCGGAGCCGCACGATGCCTTCGCCGCGCTGGTCGCGCTCGGTGCGGGTGGTGAACTGCTCAAAGAGCGGCGGCCCAGGGCCGCGAAGGCGCTGTACGCCGTGGCGTCGGTGCTGCTGGTGGTTGCCGGATCCGTCGCGGGGGCCAGAGCGTGGGCCTCGTTCTTCAGGGGCGCGGCCTATGACTGGCTCGACCTCGGACTCGGGGTTCTGGTCGCGCTCTACGTGGCCGTCGGCGCAGGTCAGCTGCTCGCGCACTTGTCCCGCAGAGCATCGAAGTCCCGTGGAAATGCTGGCATGCTCAGCGAGTAGCACCGACACCGGTCAAACTTCGGTGGCAATGGATCAATCTTCACTGTCACAGGTCAGCGGTCAGGGGGGGTGGTGTGTCCGGCACGTCATTCGCATCCGATATTCGAACAGACGTAGCATTATCGTGTGCCCAAGAACAGCCCCGCCTTCGACTTCCCGCAGGACTTGCGGGACGCCCAGCTCTCCCTCCACCAGACCCGCGCCGCTTACGAGCAGTACGCCACCACCCTGCCGTGGTCGGCGGGGCCCATGCCGGGCTGGGAAGGAGAGAAGCAGCTCCACTCCTCCTACCGGTCCGGGAAACCGGACAGCCCGGGATACACGGAGGAGCAGGCCTCGGAACTGGCCCGGTTCCAGGATGAGCTGCGTCGGCTGAGCATCGAAGTCACGACACACCCGTACTGGTCGACGCTGGACAGCGGTGTGGTGGAAGCGCGGATGGCGCTCAAGCACGCCCACGAGGAGTCCGAGGACCAGGCGGCGTAGCCGTGGCCGACCCCGAAGCGATATCCCGCCTGGACAAACTGCGGCTAGTGCTCGTGCTGGTGAGATCGGTGTTCCACAGGTCCGCGCAGCGGTCGAGCAGGTCCCCGGCCGCCACCTTCACATCATTGGTGAGCGGCCGGTCCGCGAACTCCCCTTCGAGCAGGGAATCGGCCAGCGCGAATGCCCGCCCGACCGGCAGACCGGGATCGGGCCGCAGATCACGCAGGCGCAACGCCCTTACGGCGGATACGAGTTCGCAGGCGACGACCTGCCGGTAGGCGCCGCACACGCGCAGCGTCTGGCGGGCTGCCAGCGAGGCGAAACTCGCCTGCTCCTCCACACCCCTGGACAGCACGGCGTGGCCGAGCGAGGCGGGCGCGGCGTACGCCCGCAGATCTCCGAGGGCGGCTCCGGCTGCGTACTCCAGGATCATCACACCCGAGGAGGCGGGTTCACCGTCGGCGAGGAAGGGCTTCAGCCGGGTGAAGGACGGCTCGTTGAGCGCCGAGAGCCGGGAGGTCGAGAGTCGCGCGACCTGCACGACAGCGAGCCTGAAGTGGTCCAGCGCCAGCGCGAGTTGGGCCATGTAGAAACCGCCGTGGTGGTAGGCGGCGGGGCTGTCGTTGAGACCGGCGTCCGAACAGATCAGCGGGTTCTCGGCAGCGGCGTTGATCTCGACGGCGAGGACCCGTTCGAGCGCGTCGGCGGCGTCCTGCGCGGGCCCGTGGATCTGCGGCAGGCAGCGGAAGCCGTACGGGTCCTGGATCCGGCCGAGCGGGGGTCCCGGGCGGTCGGGGGCACCGAGCAGCTGCCGCATCCGCGCCGCGACCCGGTACGAGCCGGGGTGCGGACGGGCGGCGTGGACCGGTTCGGCGTAGGCCTCGTACGATCCGTCGACCGCGAGCAGTGAGAGCGCGGCGACCACCTCGGTGGCGGTGACGAGCCGGCGCAACTCGTCGAGCGCAAGGGCGGCCTGACCGAGGGTGAGGGCGTTGCTGCTGATCAGGGCGAGGGCGTCGTTGTTGTCGAGCGGCTGGGGTTCGGGGGCGGCACCGGGCCCTTGCCAAGGGTGTTCCCCGGCGAGCGCGAGGCCGGCCTGGGCGAGGGCGGCGATGTCCCCGGTGCCGACCGAACCGAACTCGTTGATCACCGGGTGCGCCCCCGCTTCCAGCGCCTCACAGAGCGCGGTGACGACGGTGGGCCGCAGCCCGGCGCCTCCCGCGAGCAGCTGATTGGCGCGTACGGCGAGCATCGCGCGGACCTCGCGGGCCGGCAGCGGTTCGCCGATGGCCCCGGCGTGGCTGCGCAGCAACCGCAGCCCGTGGTCGGCGGCGGCCTCGGTCGGGACCTCCTCGTTGCGATTGGCGCCGACCCCGGTGGATCGCCCGTACACCCGCCCGGTCGCGGCGAGCTCCTGGGCGGCCGCCCAGGAGCGGTCGACCCGCTTCATCGCCTCGGCGCCGGGCGCGGGGTGGGCGGCGCCGCGGGCGATCCGGACGACATCGGCGACGGGGAGGGTCTCTCCGTCGAGCTCGACGATGGAGACGGCGTGGTCCGCGGCCCATCCACCGAAGGGCGAGGAGTCCATCATGTGAGACGACATCATGCGCATACACTCCTCATCCGGACACTCGATCCTGCTTTTCGGGCTTCTGTCACCAGTGTTTTACCCCGAGGCATTGACAATCTATTCAGCCAACGAGAACTCTGCATGACTATATGCAGCCGGGGCAAGGGACGACTGATGATCAAATTCGACGCAGTGAACAAGCGCTTCCCGAACGGCACGACAGCAGTTCATGAGCTCAGCCTCACCATGCCGGAGGGCGGCATCACGGTCCTGGTCGGTTCGTCCGGCTGCGGCAAGACCACCACTCTCCGGATGATCAACCGGATGGTCGATCCGAGCTCCGGCACAATTACGCTCGGCGGCCGGAACATCCTCGAAGCGGACGCCGCCGAGCTCCGGCGAGGCATCGGTTACGTCATCCAGCAGGCGGGACTCTTTCCGCACCGCACGATCCTCGACAACATCGCCACGGTCCCCCTGCTGCTGGGCCACGGACGCAAGCGCGCCCGGGCCCGCGCGGCCGAGCTGCTGGAGACGGTCGGGCTTCCGGCCGACGCCGCCAAGCGCTACCCGCACCAGCTCTCCGGTGGCCAGCAGCAGCGCGTCGGCGTGGCCCGCGCGCTCGCCGCCGATCCGCCGGTCCTGCTGATGGACGAGCCGTTCGGCGCGGTCGACCCCGTCGTGCGAACCCAGCTCCAGGACGAGCTGCTCCGTCTCCAGCAGGAGCTGAACAAGACCATCGTCTTCGTCACCCATGACATCGACGAGGCGGTACGGCTCGGCGACCGGATCGCCGTCTTCCGTACCGGCGGCCATCTCGTTCAGTGCGCACCGCCCGCCGAACTCCTCGCCCGCCCGGCCGACGACTTCGTCGCCGACTTCCTGGGAGCCGAACGCGGCCTGAAACTGCTCTCGTTGAGCACGCTCGCGGATCTCCCCCGGCAACCAGCGACAACGGTGCGGGCCGACGAAACCGCCCCCGCCGGGCGCACCGACTGGCGACTGGTCGTCTCCGCCAAGGACGAACCCCTCGGCTGGCTCGACCCGGCAACCACCCCGCCGGGCCGGGCAGGAGACGCCGCGCTCCTCCCCGTACGGCCACTGCGCGACACGGACTCGCTGCTCTCCGCGCTGAACGAATCGGTCGCCTCACCGGCCGGACTGATAGCCAGGATCGACGACGACGGCGTCCTGACCGGGGTCACCGCACGCGAGGCCGTGCACGCACGGGCGGGCGCCGCCCACTCCGCAGCGGTCGAGCCTCCTCGGCCCGCGACGGTCCCGGTCGGAAAGAGCAGCGCATGACCATCGACTGGTCGTGGATATCCGACCACGCGAGCGACCTCGCCACGCTGACCGTCTCCCACCTCCAGGCCGCCCTGACCGCCGTACTCCTTGGCCTGCTGATCTCGCTCCCGCTGGCCGTCCTCGCCCACCGGGTACGCCCCCTGCGCGGCTTCCTCCTGGGGCTGTCGAACATCCTCTTCACGATCCCGTCCATCGCGGTCTTCGTGCTCCTGCTTCCGGTCTCCGGCCTCACCCGCACCACCACGGTGATCGGCCTGACCGTCTACACACTGGTCGTCCTCCTCCGCAACACGGTCGAGGGCCTCGACTCCGTCCCGGCGCGCACCCGCGAGGCCGCCAAGGCGATGGGGACCCGCCCCCTGCGCGTCCTGTTCACCGTCGAGCTCCCCCTCGCCCTCCCCGTGATCATGGCGGGCGTACGGATCGCCACGGTCATGTCGATCTCGCTGGTCAGCGTGGCCACGTACATCGGCGACGGCGGTCTCGGCCAGCTCTTCACCGACGGGTTCCAGCGCAACTTCCCCACACCGGTGATCGTCGGCATTGCCCTGACCCTGCTGCTCGCACTGGTCGCGGACGCCCTGCTGGTCGCCGTGCAGTACGCGCTCACCCCCTGGAAGCGGAAGAGGGCCTGACATGTACGAACTCTTCGCGGACCTCGGCACCTGGCTGACCGCCGCCGAGCAGTGGCAGGGCCCGGACGGCATCGCCCACCGCCTCACCGAGCACCTCCAGTACTCGCTCCTCGCCACCCTGATCGCGACGGTGATCGCCCTCCCGATCGGTCTGCTCATCGGCCACACGGGGCGCGGCGCCTTCCTCGCCATCAACCTCTCGTCGTTCGGCCGGGCGCTGCCCACAGTCGGTCTGGTGGTGCTCGTCTTCCTGGCCAGCGGGCTGTCGATGACCCCGGTGTACGTGGCGCTGGTCGCGCTCGCCGTCCCGTCGATCGTCACCAACACCTACGCCGGCATGAGCGCCGTCGACCCGGAGGTCAAGGACGCCGCCCGCGGCCAGGGCATGCGCGGCCACCAGATCCTGTGGCAGGTGGAACTCCCCCTCGCCCTTCCCCTGATCATGACCGGCCTGCGCCTGGCCCTGATCCAGGTCGTCGCCACCGCCACGGTCGCCGCGTACGTCAGCTTCGGCGGCCTCGGCCGGTACGTCTTCGACGGCCTGGCCCAGCGCGACCTCGTCCAGGTACTGGGCGGCGCGGTCCTGGTGGCGGTCGTGGCCGTCGTCCTGGACCTGGCCCTGTCCGGGCTGCAGCGCATCCTCTTCCGTCACCGCACCGCCTGAGGAGACCACCCATGACCCGCACTCCCCGCAGCACCACCCGCCGATCCCTGCTGGGCGGCTTCCTCGCCGCGGCCGCAGTCCCCGCACTCGCGGCCTGCAGCAGTGGCATCACCTCGCTGGACGGCCAGGGCGGCGGAGGCACCGGCGGCGGCTCCAGCGCCGGCGGCATCACCATCGGCACGGCCAACTTCACCGAGAACCAGGTGCTCGGTTACCTGTACGCCGAAGCCCTGCAGGCCGCCGGGGTGAAGACAAAGGTCCGCGCCAACCTGGGCACCCGCGAGATCCTCATCCCCGCACTCGAGGGCGGGGACATCGACCTGCTCCCCGAGTACCAGGGCGCCCTCCTGCACTACCTCGACCCGAAGGCGAAGGCCACCGAGGAGGGCGAGATGCAGAACGCCCTGGCCATCGCCCTCCCCAAGGGCCTCCAGATCCTCCCGTACGGCATGGCGGAGGACTCGGACGCCTTCGTCGTCACCCCGGGCACCGCCAGGAAGTACGGCCTGACCTCCCTCGCCGACCTGGCGAAGCAGAACGGCAAGCTGGTCATCGGCGCGGCCCCCGAGGTGAAGAAGCGGGCGGTCGGAGCGGTCGGCCTGAAGGACGTGTACGGAGTCGAGTTCAAGGAGTTCAAGTCGCTGGACTCCTCCGGCCCGCTGGTCAAGGGAGCCCTGAAGAAGGGCGATGTGGACGTCGCCAACCTCTTCACCACCGACACGGACATCACCGCCGAGGGCTGGGTCGTCCTCACCGACCCCAAGAACCTGATCCCCGGCCAGCACGTGGTCCCCCTGATCGCGGACCGCGCCGCGGACTCCACGGTCCGCAGGGCACTGGCCCGCCTGGGCGCCACCCTCACGACAAAGGACCTCACGGAGCTGAACCGCCTGGTGGACAAGGACAAGAAGGACCCGGAGGACGTGGCGCACGACTGGGCCACGGCGCACGGTCTGGCAGAGAAGTAAGAGAAAAGGAGCAATCCCCGACGGCCGACTCCCTCGTCGAGCGCCGCTCGATCGACGTCGTACCGGACGACGAACGGCACGGTACCGCGTTCTCCCAGTTCACCCTCTGGCTCGGAGCGAACCTCCAGATCACCGCGGTGGTCAGCGGCGCCCTCGCAGTCATTTTCGGCGGCGGCGCCTTCTGGTCCCTGATCGGCCTGCTGGTGGTCAACCTGCTCGGCGGAGCGGTGATGTCGCTGCACTCGGCGCAGGGCCCCAGGCTGGGCCTGCCCCAGATGATCTCCAGCCGGGCACAGTTCGGGGTGCGGGGCGCGGTCGTGTCGCTGCTTCTGGTCGTCGTGATGTACGTCGGTTTCTTCGCCAGCGGCAGCGTGCTGGCCGGCCAGGCGGTCGGCGAGCTCGCCCACCTCGGGCAGACCCCCGGCATCCTCGTCTTCGCCGCGATCGCTGATGGCGGCGATCGGCTACCGGGTCGTCCACATCCTGGGCCGGGTCGCCAGTGTGGTCTGCGCGCTGGCCTTCATCTATCTCGGTATCCGGTTGCTGGACCGGATCGATCTCGGCGCCGCCCTCGCCGACCGCGCCTTCGACCTGCCGATGTTCCTGCTCGCGGTGTCGATCGCAGCGTCCTGGCAGCTGGCGTTCGGGCCCTACGTCGCCGACTACTCGCGCTACCTGCCGCGCCGTACGAGCTCCCGCGCCACCTTCTGGTGCCTGCCAGGTCGGTCGTCCAGCCCCACTCGGCCGGGGCGACGCCGTGGCGCTCGCCTGTGGCCCACAGGGCGGTGAGCAGCTCGGCGGCGTGCTCCAGGACGCTCGGCACGTACAGGGCTCGACGGTACGAGACCGCCGCCGGGCGAATCGTCGTCAAGCCCGGCTGCGACCTCAAAGAACCCCATCCCCTGTGGGCGGACCCCGTCCGGACCGAACGCCTCAAGGATGAGCTGGACGAGCTGCACCGCGCACAGCTCCGCCTCGCCGACGAGGTCCTGGTCGTCGGCGACTACATCGGGGACTCCACCCGCTCCGAGATCCGCTATGCCCGCACCCTGGGTAAGCCGGTTCGCTTCACGCACCCCGAGGTGGACCCGAACCCCGCCCCGCTGCCGGTCACCCCGTACCTGCTTGCGCTCACCGGGTCGGGCGGCACGGTCGCGCTGCCGGCCGTGGAGCCGGTGCCCGGCCTGCACGTCTACGAACTGCCGGTGGAACACCGCGAGGAGGGCGACGGCGTCGCCAACCCGTGGCGGCTCGGCCACCACTCCGGCAAGGCGCTGGCCGCATTCCCTTCCCGGGACGACGCGCTCCGCGCCGCCCGCGAGGTGGCCGACCTGACCGACTGGACCCGGTCGGCCGAGGACCTCCGCACGAACGCGGACCTCGACCTGGAGGAGTACGTCGACCGCATGGAGACGCGCACGAACGGCCTGTTCATCACCTCGAAGAAGGAGGTGGCGCTGTGACGCTGCACGATCCCGTCCAGGTCGCGGAAGACCTGTGGCACGGCACCGGCAACAAGGACGACGACGCCCTGCCCTCGTACACCGAGACCGACGCCGACGGCGCTGTGCTCGTCTACCACGGCACCGGGCACCTCGACCTGGAGGCGACCGCCGAACTGGCCTCGCAGGACGGGCCCGACGAGAAGGACGAGGAGACCGCGGGCTTCCTGGTCGTCCCGCCGCTCGACCTGATGCCTGGCACGCTGCTGGTCGCGGTCGGCCCCGGTGCCTCGGCAAGTCGACGTACGTCGACACCGCGGCGGTCGACGTCGTGGTCTGCCTCGACTCCCTGCGCCAGGAGATCGGCGGCGATTTCTCTGTCAAGTTCACGGAGCTGACCACCTCTGAACCGAACCAGGGAGCCGCCTACGGCCCTCGACGCTCAGGGGCGCATTCGCGTGGGGCATTCGTCGTCCTCTCGAAGTCGGACGACGGCAGGCGCGACACCTATCGTGCGCGCCTGCTGCATTGCGGCCTTTCAGTCCCTCGGTGCGATGCGGATACGGTTCCCGTCAGGATCGGCTGCGAGGAAGGTCAGCCCGAACCCCGCATCATGAGGCTCCTGCAGGATCGTGACGCCCTTGGACTGCCACTGCTTGAAGATCGCGTTGACCTCGTCGGGCCCACTGTCGATGGCCAGACACACCTCACTGGTACGCGGGACGTCCGCTGACAGATCCTCGAACTGGCCGGACCACACAGCGAGGTCAGCACCTGGCCCGAGGTCGAAGGTGATGTATCCCGGAGTCTCGAACGACGGGCTCATGCCGAGGAGGTCTCCGTAGAAACGCGCTGCGGCGGGAGCGTCGTTCACGTAGACGATGGACACGACGGATGTGGTCATGGTTCTTCCTTCTCGCAGGTCGTGGGTATGCATCCGCCAGCCTGACCGGGATATGCGCCGCATCATGTCGCAATTCCTGAAAAGCTTGGTGTGTGACCCCAGACCGCTTCTTCTCCCTGATGCTGCTCCTGGCATCGAGGAATGCCGTGACCACACAGGAACTTGCCTCGGCGCTGGGGGTGTCCCTTCGAACCGTCACCCGGGACCTGAACTGGCTCCGCGACGCCGGTCTGCCGGTGACCGCGCAACGGGGCCGCCTCGGAGGCGTGACCATGTTGCCCGGGTCCGGGCTTGACCTCACGCGACTCACACCGGGCGAGCGTGATCACCTGTCGCTCACCGGACTGGATGAGAAGCAACGTGCGGAGCTCAACGCATCCGTCGAAAGCCAGCGCGCGCTCTCCAAGATCGCCGCTGCACAGCCACGTCAAGTTCAAGAGCTCCTGCCGCTCACCGACGTAGTGCACGTGGACAGCCGTCCCTGGCTCCAGGCCCCTACTTCCGGCACGACTCCGGCTTCACTGATCGGCGCAGTGCGGCGTGGTCGCCGGCTACGGATCGAGTACGACAGCCCACGCGAGTCATGCCCACGCGACCTGGTCGTGGATCCTTACGGGCTGTTCGCCAAGGCCGGCATCTGGTACCTCATCGCCGACTGTGCCCGAGTGCCACGGATGTACCGACTCGAACGGATCACGACGTGGAAAGAAGTCGACCAGCCACGACGGATCCGCGAGAGCCAGACCCTGGCCACCGTCGCTGCAGCGCTCATTGATCAGTGGGAACACAGCCACGCGATAGAGGTCAGCGCCACCATCGACCAGACCCAGATCGAGCGAGCGCAACGGATCTTTGGCCAACGACTCGTCCCGGACGACCATGAAGAATCCGCCACCGGCTGCAAGGTAACGATCCGCTTCCTGCATCTGGAGGACGTGCGAGCACTACTGCCGTTCGGGAGCGCCATCACTGTGCACGGCCCCACCGAAGCCAGGGCTCACCTTCGCGACCTAGCCACTAATCTTGCCCACCACTATGCGCCGTCACCAACGTCCTGATCCGCAACAACTACTGATCACACCAGCTCGGAGAGCAAGGGCGATGCCGGGTGGCGCCTTCGAGTTTCTCGCAGAGCCCCTGGCTGCAGCTCTCAGGCAGGGGCTGCTCCTCACCGCTCGAATTTGGTGTCGGGTCGCCTGCTTTCCGGGTGGGAGACCTCTGGTTGACGCTGAGAGGGCAGCGGACGGAGCACGGCCGTGCGATCTGTCAGCTGCTGTTGGTTCTCGGTTGTCGCTTGGTGCAGAGCGCCGATGAGGGCTTCGAAGTCGGCCTTGAGGTCGGCGATCTCCACGGCGTCAGCAGCACGGAGCTCTTTGAGCCGGCGGACCTGCTTGCGTAGGCGCTGTTCGCTGTCCGGGGTGTCGCCGCGGGCGCGGACCTTGTCGTAGAACTCCTTCTTCAGGTCGGTGTGCCGCTGGGTGAGTGCGTTGCGCGGGACACCGGCCTCGAGGGCGAGGGCGACGATCGTC
The DNA here is from genome assembly GCF_042801895.1 of Streptomyces sp. NPDC057543. Classification (NCBI taxonomy): domain Bacteria; kingdom Bacillati; phylum Actinomycetota; class Actinomycetes; order Kitasatosporales; family Streptomycetaceae; genus Streptomyces; species Streptomyces sp. NPDC057543. Next base: position 26,813 of record NZ_JBHVFF010000012.1, read on the forward strand.
AGCGCGCCGTTGCAACGCTCTGGCGTTCCGCCCAGGATGCGGTCCATCGCGGCACGGATGAGGTCGCGCTCGTTCGGGGCGGGGCTCATGACGTCGGCTCCTGGAGGTCGATGCGGCCGTGGTGGTGGCGGTCAGCCAGGTCACGGAGGTGGTCGGCACGCCGGGTGAGCCGGTCGGCGAGCGGGCCGGGCACTGCCTCCGAGGTGGCCTGCTTCTCTAACGCCTTCGCGTGCTGCACGAGTTCGTCAGCGTGGCGGTCGGTCCGAGCGATGTTCGCGCAGGTCGGCTGGCATCGGTCCAGGCTCGGGGCGTCGGTGTCATCGAGCCGGTGACACAGGGCGCGGTCGCGGTTGTAGACGCACATCAGGAACGAGCGCGGATTGTCGTAGACGGTCAGGGCCGGGTTGCCCAAGATGTCCCGCGCCTGCCGGTAGGTGCGGATGGACCCGACGAACGTGGGGGCCTGGGCTGCGGCGTGGATCGCTCGCCGGGCGGCCGGCCCTGAAATCCCGGTTCCGGCGGCGAGCTCGTCGTGGAGGGTGGTGAGGGTGTCGGCGGTGGCCCGGGCGGTCTCGATGTCGAGCAGCGCGTGGATGCCGCCACGGCCGCGCGCTGATGGTGGAGTCGGGTATTGGAACTCTCCGAATGCCTGCTGGATGAGGTCGGCGTTGCTCGCGGCGGGGGTGCCGTCCGCTTTCGGAGCTCACTGAGGTCAACAGCGTTGGCCGCGAGGGTCCTTGGTATGTGGCGTGCCGCTTTGCCGATCAACGGCGGCCGATAGAGGCGGCGCGAAGATCCGAGCCACGGTCCACCTCCTTGAACAGTGCCGCAGCTCGCACTGCGGTGCCCAAGGCCCAGCCCCCGGTGCTGAACAGTCCCAAGACCACAATGCCCAGGCCCAACCCGACCACCATCCACCACACTCCGCGCTCCGTGCTGCTGAACGTTGTCCCACCGCGAGGCAAGGCCGACCCCACGATCGTTCCGGAGATCGCGACGCCCAGGGTGGTGCCGGTCTGCCGGCCAGCGGAGGCCAACGAGGTAGCCACTCCGGCCATCGAGCGGGGCATTCCGGAAACCGCTGTGTTGGTGATCGGCGGGTTGACGGTGCCCAGGAAGATGCCGAACAGTAGGTAGATCGAGAGCACGGTCGGCAGAGGGGTGGCCGGTCCGAGCCAGACCGACGCGCCGCCGCCCAGCGCCAGCACACCCCCGGCGAGCACCAGCGGCAGCCTGGGACCGTGTGTGACGACCAGCCGTCCTGTGAACGGGGAGAGCACAATGACCAGCGCCCCGACGGGGAGCAGGCATAGCCCGGTCGTCAGCGCCGACATGCCGCGCACGTCCTGCAGGTACTGGGTGGTCACGAACAGAAACGCGCCGAACCCACACAGTGCGAAGAGCGCCATCAGGATCGCCGAGCTGAACGGCACGCTGCGAAACAGGCGTAGCTCCAGCAGCGGGTCGACGCGGCGTGGTTCGTAGCCCAGGACGCCGAGCACGCCGAGCACAGCCACAGCGAGCAGGCCCAGGATGACTGGTGAGGACCAGCCCAACTCCTTGGATTCGGTGATCGCAAAGACGACGCTGCCGAGGACCAGGATCGTCAAGATCTGGCCCACCGGGTCGAATCGGCGCGCCCGGGGGGCGCGGGACTCGGGTACGAACAGTGTGGTGAACACGATCGCGGCGGCCACGATCGGTACGTTGATCCAGAAGACGGAGTGCCAGCCGAGGCCATCGACCAGGGCACCGCCGATGATCGGACCGAGCGCCAGAGACAGGCCGGTCATCGACCCGAACACGCCGATCGCCCGGGCCCGTTCAGCCGGGTCGGAAAACGTGTTGGCGACGATCGCCATCGCCACCGGGTTGAGCATCATGCCACCGACGGCTTGCAGCGTACGCGCCACGATCAGCCAACTGATGCTCGGCGCCAGGCCGCACAGCAACGAGCCGAGCCCGAAGGCGGCTAGGCCGATCTGGAACACGCGCCGACGGCCGACGCGGTCCGCGGTGGACCCGGCCAGCACCAGGAAGCTGGCCAGCGCCAGGGTGTAGGCGTCGACCGTCCACTGCAGGCCGGACACTGAGGCGTGCAGATCACGACGAATCGACGGTAGCGCGACGTTGACGATGGAGATGTCCATCACCACGACGATCACGCTGGCGCAGCAGATCGCGAGCACCAGGAGTCGACGGCGAGGACTGAGTACAGGTATGGGTTCGGGCATGTCCGGGACGCTAAGCTTTAGAGCGTGGTCGAAGTCAACCAACAACTTCCCGAGCCCGTGCCCGAGACGGGGCTGAGTATCGCCGAGGCTGCTCGCCGTACCGGAGTGAGCACGCACACCCTGCGCTACTACGAACGCGCCGGCCTGGTCGTCACCCCCGTCGACCGCACCCACGGCGGCCGGCGCCGCTACCGCGAGTTCGACCTGGAGTGGATCACCATCTGCACCAGGCTCCGGGCGACCGGCATGCCCATCAAGGGCATCCGCCGCTACGCCGAACTCGTCGCGGCGGGCCGAGGCAACGAAGACGAGCGATTGGACTTGCTTGAATCGCATCATGACCAGGTGCTCGCCAAGATTGCCGAACTCCAGGAGAACCTGAAACTCATCGCTCGCAAGGTCGACGTCTACCGAGGCCGACTCGACGCCGGCGACGCCGACCAGCTATGGGCGCCCAACCGCACACCGGCTGCCCGCTGAGTAGCCCCTCCGAGCGGGCCCGAAATCACCGGTCATCGCCTGGTTCCGCGGAAGCACGCCTTGGCGTGCCGCCGCCGTCAACAACGTGCTGTCCCGTAGTACCTAGATCTGACAAGCAGAGGTCCCGTCATAGATAATCGCAGATCGCTATTCCGTTTCCGTGACGCCGTTGCGACGGCTGACGTCGGCGGCGTAGGCGGCCCAGTCCCCGCCTGATGCCTGTTGCCACTGGACGGCGACTTTGATGTGGACCCCGAGCATCCGGGCGAGGATCGCGGCGGGCACTTCGGTGGCGAGGGTGAACAGCGCGGTAGAGCGGTCCTGCTTGGGCCGGATCCCGATCTTGTGGAGGCGCTGGCCGATCCGGTCGTCGCCGAGGGGGCGGCCCGGCTGGCCTCCGGGGAAGAGCCAGGGAGCGTCCTCCGGGGTGCCGATCTTGGCCTTGCCGCGGCGGGTCGCGACGAGTTCGCGGACCAGGCTGGCCAGCGGTGCGGGGAGGACGACCGGCGACGTGCCAAACGTGATGGAGACGGTGTCGCCGTCGAAGTCGACGTCATCGACGGTGAGTTGGCTGATGGTGGCGATCTTCTGTGCGTAGAGGATCAGCAGCAGTCCCGCGACGCGGTCCGGGGTCGGCAGCGTGTCGTCGCTGAGGAGGCGCCGGGCGTCTGCCCATCGTTTCTCGCTGTCGATGGTACTGAGCGGGCCTGTCCAGCGGACGGTGCCGTAGGTCAGGTCGCGGGCGTGCCGGTGCTGTACCGACCAGCGGACAAAGTGGCCGGTCTCGTCGGGGTAGCTGACCGTGGGGTCGGCCATCCAGCGTTCCAGGTCCGTCTGAGTGCAGGTCTTCAGTGTGAGCCCTTCGTCGCCGAGCCAGTCGAGGAAGTTGTTTGCCGCGGTGACGTGGCAGCGCACGTTCAGGTCCTGGAGCCGGGTGGTGTGGTCTTCACCGAGGCGGCGCCGGAGCCGGCGCATGTGGTGCCAGACCGCGTAGCCGTGCAGGATTCGCCGTTCGGCGAGATCGGTGCGGGCCTGGACCGTCGCGGTGATCCATTTCTCCAGGGCGACCAGCCGTTCGTCGCGGGGCGGCAGGGCGCCGGTCGCGACCAGGACACTGCGCAGGTGGGCCAGCACCTTGCCCGGGGGCAGTTCGTCGAAGACCTCGTGTGTAACGGGCCGCTCGTCGCGGCCTATGCGTTCCAGGAGGTCACGGGCCTTGGAGCGGGAGACCCAGGCGAAGGCGACGTCGGGGCGCTCGGCGCTCGTCAACGCCTCGTGGAACGGGGCGAGTTCGGGGCGGATGGCTCCGTCCGGGCCGCCGAGGAGGTCGCATACTTGCTGGTCGAGGACGCATCGCTGGCAGGGGCGGGTGCTGAGCTGCCAGGTGATGGTGCAGACCGGGCAGCGGCCCCAGAAGTCCGGGTCGGGGTTGGTGCACTTCGCGCACAACGGCTCCTCCCAGGTTCCGCTGCGGGCCTGGGCGACGGTGCCGCAGCTGCTGCAGGCCACCCATCGCTGCTGGCAACGGTCGCACCAGGGCTGGCCGGTAGCCCGGGACATGTCGCAGAGCGCCGTCCCCCCGCAGATGCCGCACTCCGCGGTAATCCTCGGCCGGCAGTTCTGGCAGCGTGGGCCATCAGGCAGCCGGTTCGCGACGGGCTTGCGTCGGCCGCAGCCGACGCACTCCTCCAGGTTCTCGGGCTGTCTGATCATGCAGTTCGGACACAGCGGTCGGCCCTCGGCGTCGCGGGGGGCGGGTTCGCGCACGGCGCCGCAGCCGAAGCAGGGGACGGCTGCGTGGTGGGCGAAGCAGGCCCGGCAGATCCTCTTGCCGTCCAGCAGTTTGGATAGCGCCTTCACTCCGTGGCAGCGCGGGCAGGCCGGTCGGACGACCTTGGTCGCCCCGGCCTTGACGAGCTCTTCGACGAACCGCAGGGCGGCCGGGGTGGGAGCTTCGTAACCGGCGCCGGTCAGCAGCTCGGGACGGGCGACCACGGCCCACGCCAGGCGGCGCTGGCCGGCGGGCCGGACGGTGGCCCGCCCGAGGGCAGCCAGGACCATGTCGTCGTTGAGGGCGGGATCGAGGCCCGTGACGAGTTTGGTGAGTTCCTGGAGCGGATCGCCCTCGGTGTCCGGGCAGTTCGCGCAGCGGGGCTCGCCGTGACGGTCCCTGCTGACGACGCGTCGCTCTTCATGGCATCCCGCGCAGATGGCGGGCTTGCCGAAGCAGCGCGAGCAGCCCCAGTGCCCACCTTTGCTGCTGCCGACGTAGCCGCATGCGCGGCCGCACTCGCCGCAGCGGGGCAGCGCGACGTTCTGGGCGCCGGCCTCGTTCAGGGCCATCAGCAGTTTTGCGACGCAGTAGGGCGCCGGTGGCTGTCCGGTCCGCAACAGTGACGGGTCGTCGTGCAGTGCCTGGGCGAGGCTGCGGCGGCCCGATCGTGCGCGTACGACCGTGAGGACGATGTCGCGGACGCGCTCGGCGTGGCTCGAAGCCGTCGAGCTCGGACATCTCGACGAAATGGGCAAAGTCGCAGGGCGCCTGGGGCAACACAAAGCCCGTCGGCGCCGCGTTCCTGTGAGCTGCGGCCTTCCCACCCCGTGACTGCTTCGTCCAGGACGTCTTGATCCACTGCGCCGTGACTTCCACTGCACCGCCCTCCGCCAGGAGCCTAGGATCAACGTTCCGTTGACGTCACCCCAATACCGGCAGGACTACCTGATCAGGGTCGTAGCCGTCATGCCGCTTCGGCACATTCGTCGACGAAGGCGCAGAGCCGACGAATGAGGCTCAGGTAGGTGCCAGGGGCAGTGGTGGACTGCATGTGGGATGCACCCTCGAGCCACTGTTGCCACAAGCCGCCCGGCATCAGGAAGCGGGCCGCTTGATCACCTCTGAGATTCAGACCGATGTACAGGAGAGCGCCCATAGCCACGGCCTGGTCGTACGCGAGGTCAGGACAGCGAAGGTAACGATCAAGGTAGGAGGCCAGCAGCTCGGCGTCACGCGGCGTTCCAAAACTGGCCAAGGCCACGCAGTAAGCCAGACCAACACAGCAGACTTCGCTGGCCAGCAGGAGCTCGCCGAGGCGCTCACGGAACTCGGTCCGGCGGGAGACAGCCACGAGCCACGCCGCAGTTCTCCGCTCGCGCCACCCGCCCTCAAGGAGGGTGGCGATCTCGTTTGCGGTGATGACTCCTGCGTCCTCACTTAGCTGTTGCAGGAATCGGTCGTACTCAGGACCATGCATGCGCAGCAAGCTGCCGCTGAGCTTCATGTAGCGCCGCTCGGGCGTGACATAGCGGCGAACCAGGGCCAGCAGTTCGGGATCCTCGTGGGCATGGCGCATCACAGGACCGATCCTGCCTCTCGGGTGCGCGACGAGACCACCCCCTTTTGACGTTGCGCCACTTGCCGACGAGGGGCGCGGTCCGGGGACATTGTGTTCTGGGAAGTATGCGGAGAGGCGACGAGGGCAGGATTCGAACCTGCGTCCACCCGGGATCAGAGCCGGGCGCTCCTCCGCAGAGCTTCCTCGTCGCCACCGTGATCATTGCTTGAGCCGCTGTGTGGGTCAACTGATTTGCAGGGACGGACACACGCGGGAATTGCCGCCGGTCACGTCCACTCCTGAGCGGCAGCACGCTTTCCCTTGCCGGAGAAGACTCCTGCCGAACGGAGAGCGCTGGCCATAAGCGGGTCGGCGACGGCGACTCCGTGTACCAGCTCGGGTGTCCGCCGGAAGACGACGGCCTCAGCCGCTGGCCTGGGAGCAGTCCAGGCACCAGCTATCGGGGCCACCCGATGCCGGGCGCAAGCTGCTTCGACGAGCGAACGTGGGCATTCCTTCTCACCCCGGAGTACTTCCCAGGGCAGAGGAAGGTCTGCCCAGACGTAGGTGTCCGGGTGCAGCCCGCCGCCGCTCATGCGGTGCCAGTACGCCATGTCGGCCGCCATCAGGCGGGGCACCTTGCCAGGGCAAATCCGATCCAGGATCTCGTCCTGCCCCAGCTCGGTTAGCAGCGCGAACCAGTGGGCCCGGGCCGTGTTCCATGCCTGTGCGGCCTGGTTCCACGTCGACGAGTCGTTGCCACGGCGCACGATCATCGTGTCGCGTTCCAGCGGATGCCGGTTCCAGGCGTCCTCCAGTAGATCGGCGACATGGCGCAGGAATCCGTTCCACCGAACCAGTAGCTGGGTGAGGTCCTGGTCGGACACATGGGCCAGCACTTCAGCTGTGGGGTGCACATGCGCGACCGCGTACCAGCAGGCCCTCTCGGGGAGATTCCTCAGGCGCTGGAACAGGGCCTCGGCGACCTCGTCGTAGACCTGACGCTGCCGACCGTTGGTGAAGACGCTGCGCATGTAGCCGCGCGCCGTGATGTAGGCGATGAAGGCCGCCGTGTCCGGGTCTGTGGCGAACAGCTCGTACGGCAGGACGTGGGCGAGGGCACCTTTGCCGGTGATGGCCACTTCGCGTCGGCGCTGCTCGTGGATGAGCCGGGCCAGTTTGGCTTCCATCCGGCGCAGTAGTCGGAAACGCTTGTTGTACTGGCGTTTGGAAATCTCCCCGAGGCCTGCCGCCGTGCGCTCGGTCCGGTTGAGGCGGTCCATGCCGAAGTCGTTCTGCCCGTACGAGCGGCCGATCTCTTCACCCGCTCGCCGGATCACCACCTCGATCTGGGCTGGATCATCCCCGGCGTTGTCCGGAAGGTCCGGCACGCTCATGAACAGGTCTGCTGCTCGGGCAAGCTGGCGCTGTGCGCCAACCGGACGGGCGAACTCCTCCCGCATGGAGGTATAGCCGTGCCAGAGGTTGCGCAGCGAGTGCTCAGCAGCCTTGGCGAGCGCAGCCTCGGTCGCTGTATCGAGGTCAGTGCCCTGGGCGGCGTACAGATCCTGGATGAGTCGGGCCACATCTTCCGGACGCTTGCGCAGTGTGAGCGAGGCGTGCAGTTCACGGAGGAGCTGTTCGAATGTGGGCGACGGCATGAGTCTCACCTTGTCATCACCACGACCGGGCCTCCACTGCTTATCCGCACGTCGCAGTCACAGAGCGAGCTACGGAGCGTCTCGGCGTACTCCTCGATGGCCGACCTTGAATCCGAACTGCCTCGCCGCTCTGCGTTGCTCGCGCCCAGGAATACGACAGCTCCGGAACAAATGCGCTGCGCCAGTACCGCTCAAGACCTTGGAGGCTTCGACGGCACGCCCGCCGACCCCTCCACCTTCACCGCTCCCCCAGCCAAGCACCTGCTTGCCACCTGATCCGAGAGGACACCAGCCCATGAGCATCGCCGCTCTCGCCTTCGCCTTCACCGAGCCCGACCGGCCCAACAATCTCCAGATCAGGTTCGTCACAGTCGGCGGCTCGTACGTTGACGTCACCGGCCCCGGCCGCTCCTCCGACAAACACCGCTGGGACTGCCGCGGCTGCAAGGACACCTCGCGGTTCCCGGAGGAGAACTACCTGTGGGAAATCCGCGAGAGCGCCAACGAGCACGCCGGTATCTGCCGTACCATCCCGCTCACCTGATGCGGCCCCGAAACGCCCTGCTGCTGGCGGCCGCCGTCCCGGTCACGCTCACCGCAGCCGCCGTCGCGCTCAAGGCCGGGCACTGGCGGCTGTACGCCGACCGGCACCAGATCGAGCTCACCGCCTGGTGACCGCCCATTCAGCGATCTCCGTGATCACTGGACAGGCCAGCTGCAGCCGCCCAGAAGAAGACGTGCCCGCACGAGGGGGATGGCATTCGCGAGCGTTCGACGAGGACGATCAGCGCACGGCGCAGTTCCGTGCCCAGTCGGATGAGCTGGAGGCTGTACTGCCCACCCCTGTAGGCGTACAGCCGGAAGACCTTGACGGCCAGTTCGTCGCGGCCGTCGGCGAAGGTGTCCGGGAGTCCGGCGAGCAGCTCGAAGTCGCCTTTACCGGTCGCCGCGTCAGCCACCGCGCTCAGAGGTAGGACGTCAAGTTCTGCGGCAGATACGGAAGTGTCGATCGCGACGGCATGGGCGGCCAAGGCCGCAAATACCTCGATCAGCCGCTCGCCTTCCACGATGTTGATGCCCCAGGCCCCCAGGTGCTCGTGGCGGCGGCCTTGGCGCCACGCCTCCTGGTCCACCACCGGCAGCAGGACACGGCCCAGGTGTACGCAGCGACGCCACAGCAGGTCGTGATCGGAGGCCACAGTCGATCCTCCCTAGGTGAGTGGAACACATGGGGCCGAGGACCAGCCCGACCGCCGCAGGCCCTCCAACTTCCCACTACGCGCAATGCACGTACAGACCGGAAACCAAGATCCCCGACAGCGTCAGGCACTGATGTGGCACTAGCACGACACCGGAGAGTCCCTCGCCTGCGGCGTCCTGCGGCGGGCCACGGCGTTCGTCGATGGCCTGCACACCTCGTCTGCGACGGATGTCGTGGCGTTCACGCACCACACCGCGATCCTCGCGCTGCGCGCGGTCCTGGAGCGCCGGCCGGTGACCGAACTGGTCGACGAGGCCCGTGTGCGCAAGACACCGAAGGGTGACTCAAACCGCTCGTAGCTGCTGCTGTCTGCCGCTGTTGATGTCAGATGCGGATGTCAGGCGCGGGCTTGATCCATGTACCCGTCAACTCTTCGCGCCTACAGCACGGTTGGCATGCCGGGCATGCCGCTGCGGTTGCTCAACGTGATCTCCGTCACTCAAAGATGATTGAAGGCGGGACAATTATGCAGGTGTATCCCGCTTTGCGGTAGGCGGCTCGACCTCCTCCCCGGCCTGAGTCACAGCGTGGCCTCTTATGGAAACTGCGCGTGACAGTACGATTTGTCGGGCGTCGCGTGTAGATCACGTGAAGCTTTCATGGGGAATGCGGGCGGGGTCATCTGGTCGACTGGTTGGTACGACCGTGATCTTCGCCGTCCGCAATGGAGTAAGGGGGGACATCATGTACGGACTTGCGAGTATCGGTCTGTCCACCGTTGTGTACGGGGCGCCCTGTACGTCGCTCTGACGCGCTGCACTCAGTCACTCCGGATCTTCCACCATGCCGCGCTGCCCACGCCCTTGACCGGGGGCGAATCACTCTCACCGTCGACCAACACAGCCCCTGTGCCTGAGGAGACGACTCCCGCCGTGATCTCGGAACCGGCCACCGCACCCCTTTCCGAGACCCCGCCGATTCCATCTCAGAACGACTCCGCAGGAAGCACCTATGGGGAAGCATCGAAGATCGGGCCTGAGGCCCGCCGAGATCCGCAACGTGATCGCCCTGATACCGGCCCACAACGAGGCCAACGCCATCGCGGACTCCATCCAGGGGCTGTACGGGCAGATCGTGCCCCCGCGGCAGGTCATCGTGGTCGCGGATAACTGCACCGACACCACCGTGGCCATCGCGGACTCCCTGGGGGCCGAGGTCTTCGAGACCCAGGGCAACCGACACAAGAAGGCCGGAGGGCTGAACCAGGCCCTGGCCCGCCTGCTGCCCTATCTGCACGACGACGACGTGGTCCTCGTGACGGACGCGGACAGCACCCTGGACCCCGGCTTCGTGGCCTGTGGGGTGGAGCACCTCGCGAAAGGCTACGGGGGAGTGGGCGGCACCTTCCGGGGAGGACCAGGCGGGGGCTTCGTGGGCCACCTCCAGCGCAACGAGTACGCCCGCTACTCGCGGGACGTGAAGCGCCTGGGCGGCAAGTGCCTGGTGCTCACCGGCACGGCGGCCATGTTCCGGGTGCAGGTGCTGCGGCAGATCTCCCAGGCCCGCCTGGAGGGCCGTCTCCCGGCCGGGGACGGGCTCGGGGGCATCTACGACACCTCGGTGCTCACCGAGGACAACGAGCTGACCTTCGCGGTGCTGCACCTGGACTATCAAGTGCTCTCGCCGGAGGGCTGCACGCTCACCACCGAGGTCATGCTGACCTGGAAGGCCCTGTGGGACCAGCGACTGCGCTGGAAGCGGGGAGCGGTGGAGAACTGCGTCCAGTACGGCCTGACGCGCATCACGTGGCGCTACTGGGGCCGTCAGCTCCTGAGCATGGTCGGCGTCCTCGTAACCGCCGTGTACCTGGCGACCCTCGCCTACGCCCTGGCCTCGCACTCGTCCCACGTCAACGAGTTCTGGCTCTGGGTCTCGCTCGTCTTCGTGATCGAGCGGGTTGTGACCGTACGGGAGCTCGGCTGGAAGCGGATGCTCCTCGCCGCGTCCATGTACGAGCTGCTCTTCGACTTCCTGCTCCAGGCCTGCCACGCCAAGGCGTACCTGGACTCCGTGTTCCGCCGTGAGCGCGCCTGGTAGCAGGTCGCTTCAGAAACTGTCAGAGATCATTTGGGAGGGACCCTTGTACAACAACCCTGCAACGACTGTGGGCGGTGGGGCGTTGGCCTCTACCGGTATCGGACTGATGACCAGCGTGTGGCTGGGCCTGACGGCCTTCGCCCTGGTGGCCCTGGGAACCGCTGTGATGCGGATAGTGCCCCGGGGCCGGAGCCGCTCCTGATCGTGATCCGCAAGACGGCCGTGGTGGCCCTCCTGCTCCTGGGAGTGGCCACCATGGCCGCCTGCCACGGCTCCGAGCACGCGCCGAACCCGAAGGACACGGTGGCCGTCCAGAGGCTGGAGGGGCGATGAACAGCCGAGCACTACCTGCAAGTCTGTTGGTGGGGGCGACGGGTGCGCCCACGGCCGTTCACCTGCGTTCATGGGCGGACGAGTGCCCAGGCGGTCTCCGCCGATGACGGCGATGAACGTAGCTGAATGAGAAGGAAACTGAGACGGCCTGGCACCGGGCCAGACCGTCCCTACCTGGTGCAACCTTCTGATCCGTAGCTCTATGTGGATCGGCCAGGGAGGGGCATACAGGCTGCGACGGATGTGCTGGGAGCCGGCGGCGGACGCTGCTGGTTGCTGGGGTTGCTGTACTTCGCTGCTGTACGGCAGCCTTCATGCCGTGGACGTGAACGAGTTCTTATCCAGGCCCCTGGTGGCAAGGGTAGCCAGCAACGGTCCCGAGGTCAGGCCAGTGTGGTTCCTCTGGGAGGAGGGGGCATTCTGGTGGCTGACTGGCTCCTACTCGCGCATGGAGTTGATTCTCGCCGAGGACCCGCGGGTGGCGCTCGTGGTCGATACCTGTGACCTCTCCGCGAGTGAAGTGCTTTCGGTGACGTGCCAAGGCGTGGCAGATGTTGTGCCGCTCGACCGGACCAGAGCAGTGCGGAAGCTGACCCGATACCTCGGCCCTGAGAACCTGTGGCCAGTGCGCTTCTCCGCGCCTCTGGACGACCCCAAGACCAAGATGATTCAGTTCGTGCCCGATCGTCCGCCCCGACTACGAGACAGATCTTGGTGAGGTGCCAGCCTGCTTCTGCACGTGCCCACACGGTCGGTGGAGTCTCAATGGGCCAGTCAAGCACCATCGAGTGGGAGCAGTAGCCGCTCTACTGATCAACCCTTCCGCTGACCAGCGGACCTGAAGAAGCCCACGGCTCTGACCAGTTCAGATGCCGTGGACTTCTGTCGTTGTTGGTCGGCGTCGGCTGACCTCGCACGGCCCTGAGACGGCCCGATCGGCCGGGCTTACAGGGTGACGGCGATGCCCAGCATGATGGCCATGAGGGTGAGGACGAAGACCATGCTCTGCCAAGCCTTCGGCGGTTGTACGGGCTGTCCGGAACGGGCCTGTTCCATCATGCGTCTGATGTAGCCCGCGAAGACGACTCTCGTCAGGGCTAGGCCGAGCATGGCCGCCGTGTACAGCTGCAGCGGGGTGTTTCCCTCGATGCCCCGCGCCGCCGAGCCCAGGGCGATGCTGAGCCCGGCACCCAACGGGGGCAGGATCGCCTTCCACCTGTTCTTCTTCTCAAATATCAGGGCTCGGAACGCCACTGCTGCCGCGGTGCCCGCCACGAAGGCGGCGATCCACCAGTCGGTGCGGGAGAAATGGGAGGTCAGCACAGTAGGTCTCCGTTCGGTGCGGGCTTATGACCGAGTCAAGCCGGAGAGGCGCCATCCCTCGACAGGACAACGTTCCCTCCGGGCATAGGACTTGCAGTCCGGCCTCATCCTTATCAGGTCGGTCAATGGGCCCCCTGTACCACCGCAGATCCTGACCCGCACTGCGGCACCTGCCGTCTGAGTCCGGCGGGGTTCGCCAAGGATCGGACGTGTTGGTGTCAGCCGCTGATGTCATCGCCAAATGGCGCTCTTGACACGCTCTCGCTCGCCTCTTCTTCCTCGTCGCCACCCATGGCGACGAGCAAACGTTGACGCGCCTGATCCAGACGACCGGTGGGGTGAGTCAAGAACACCCCACCCTTCCTCGTCGTCCCACTCGCGGACAGTCGCAGTCACCATGGACGGAACCCTACGGCTTCCGCTGTGCAGACGCGTCTGGCACCTGAGCTTGGGAAGCTTGCCCTGAGCCCCGCTAGCCCCCGCCTGACCTTGGGCGATGCGAGCGCCGGACGCCCTTGCGTTGCGACCGGCAACCCGTCATGGACCGTGGTTTACCGCCCTACGTGGTGCCGAGGTGGTGCGCAGGTTGTGCGGGCCACAGATGGGGCCCAAGCCGCGCCTCACCCGCTTGGGAGGTCTGTTAGTGCTGGTCAGGGGTCCGTACCGGGGCGTTCATAGCCGTTCACGGCCGGTCTGAACATCGCTCCGCAAGGCGCTGAGTATGGCTATGAACGGCGCCGTACGGTCATGAAGGAGACGGGATCGGCTGGATTTGCGGACCCCGAGCGGCTACGGCTCGTCTGCCGATCCGCCACCGGACGCGCCGCCGCGTCCCATCCGCTGCACCAGCGGAACAACAGCGGCGACGACGCCGGCAGCCGTTCCGATAGGGGCCGCAAGACCCGGGAACGCCAGCACCAAGGCCACTACGGCAAGCCTGATTGCAGAGACGCTGGCCACGAGGAGCCCCTCCCTGCTCCCCATGGAGGACCGCGCCCGGCGAGTCCCGCTGGGTTACCCGGTGCGGCCAGTGTCTTTGCCTACTTTGAACGCCATGCTCAGACTCGGAGTCCTCACGGCCGCGACAGCGGCCGTCGCGACGGTCGTCGCCCTCCCCGGCCCCGCCTACGCCAAGCAGTTCGTCGCCTGTAGTTCCACAGCTCTCCGCAACGCCATCACCCAGGCCAACACCACCCCCGGCCCGGCGATCCTCCACCTCTCCAGAGGCTGCACCTACACGCTCACGGCCCCCGACAACCCTGGCAACGGCCTCCCGATCGTCACCAGCGAGATCACCATCTTCGGCAACAACAGCAACATCCGCCGCCAGTCCGCGACCGGCTTCCGCTTTCTCGAGGTCGGACCGACCGGCAATCTCACGCTCAACGACCTCACCCTTCGCGACGGCCGATCCGACTCCAGCGGCGGCGGAGCCATCCTCAACCTCGGCGGAACGCTCAGACTCAACACCGTCGAACTGACCCGGAACGTCTCGGACGCGGCAGGCGTGGGCGGGGCCGTCAACAACGCAGGCGGCACGCTCACCCCCCGCAACAGCACCGTGAGCTTCAACATCTCCACGAACAACGGAGGCGGCATCGCCTCGGACGGTACCGCGAACCTCTCCAACACCACCATCACCGGCAACACCGCCAGCGACAGCGCCGGCGGGATGGACGCCCGTGGCAACCTGACCCTCAGCAAGAGCCGGGTCACCGACAACTCCTCGGGTGAGGACGCTGGCGGCATCCTGGCGTTCGACGTCACGGGCACGGTCGGGGATACCCTCGTCCGCGGCAACACCAGCGCCGACCCCGGCCAGGCTGGCGGAGGCATCAATAGCAGTGGCAGCATGCTGACCCTCGAGCGGACCACCGTCTTCGCCAACCGCGCCGTCGAAGGGCAGGGCGGCGGCATCGCCGCTGACGCGGGTTCGAGCCTCACGATCCGCAACAGCTCGGTGACCAACAACTTCGCCGACGACGCACCGGGTGGCATCTTCAACAACGGCGGCACCGTCTCGCTGACCGCGACTCCGGTCGTGGACAACTTCCGGACCAACTGCGCTCCCAGCGTGGTCCCCGGCTGCACGAACTGACCGCCAGCCTGACGCCGCCCGGAATACCCCGTGGCTCCCTGCCCAATCTGGCGCGGTTGTGGCACGGGGAAAATCTGATCCGTGTATCGCGGTTACGGGGACCTGGACGCATAAAGGTCGGCGGAGCGGCGCGCCCGGACAAAGATGGTGACGCCAGAAGCCCCCAGGATGACCCTGGGGGGCTTTTGAGTATTCGGCAGGATCCGAATATGACCTGGGAAGCTCCGCCCCAGGTCAGTCCGCCGGGGTGTGCTGCGATGGGATCGGCGCTGAACCGCCCTCGTGAGGCCTGCCCACGGTCAGTGGGCAGTCGGGGAGGCTAAGCGCGGTAGTCGGCCGTTGAGCGAGCCACCCTGAGAGCCGATGTGACGGGCTCTCGGTCCTCACGTGCCTGAACCCGAGCCGTTCCCAGTAGAAGTGAAGGCCCTCGTTCGTCCGCCAGGTGTCTATGCGCACCCAATCGCGACCCTCCAGGGCGGCCAGTCTTGATGCCCAGTCGCGTCGACCAGGCGCACGGCGGCGATCGAGCCGTCAGCTGCGTAGGAGTACTCGACGAGGACCAGGCCGAGGACGTCCCCGGTGTCCGGGTCGACGTCGCAGAACGTCCCGGACACCTGGATGCTGCGGGAGTCGCCGCACGCGATCGTCCCGGCCGGGGGCGCACCGGCCGACACTGCTTCCTGCTGGTGTTGGCGGCCTTGGAGCGTGACCGTCCCGCCCCTAGGCCGTGGAAGGCCCGCGCAAGCCCCTGATCAAGTGCCACACGTCGTCAACCACTCGAACGTGTGGATTCAAGAGTGACCAGGCAGGAGGCTCTTGGCCCGGACGCCAGGGCCGTATTTACGTTCGAGAAATTCGCCCGTCCGGGGCCGTTACGGACCCGGATTCGGCGCGTTCTTAGAGCACCAGTACCAACCGGCCGCCCAGATGGAGGAACACTGTGAACGCTGAGCCCGCTCCCGCTCATCGCCCCGGATTCGAACAGCGGCGGTGGTCCCCGCTCGCCTCCCAGACCTGCGGCCCTCGGCAGTCCGACGTCTACGCGCGCCGCTCGGCTCGACTGGATACGAGGTGGGGGGCATGAGCAGCGGCAGTGATGAAGACGGCATCCGCCCGGGTGCGGTGCCCGGCCCGCGCGGTGCGGAACTTCCGCTGCCGCCCGCCGCCGTGCCGGACGGGCCGCACGACGGTGACATCGCCGACGGCCTGGAGGAGGCGTACTGGTCCGTGTACGACGGCGCCGCGTCCCAGGCTACGGTGGGACAGATCCTCGCTCGGCTGCCGCGGATCGTGCGCCAGATCGGCCAACTGGCCTGGAACACGGACCGGACCGCGACGGTCGCGGTCGTGGTTCTGCAGCTGGCGTCGGCCGCGATGACGGCGTTCGGGCTCATGGCCTCGGTGGCGGTACTGCGGGAACTGTTCGCCGAAGGGCCGACCCCGGACCGGGTGCGCGCGGCCATCCCCCAACTCCTGTTCGTCGTCGGCTTCCTGTCTGCCCGGGCGCTTCTGGAGGCGGGCGTCGCCATCGCGCAGGCCCGGGTGACCCCGAAGATCCGTACCGCGCTGGAGACGGAGTTCCTCACCCTGACCGCCCATGTGCGGCTGGAGGTTGTCGACGACGCGGACTGGCACGACGAGGCGTACCGGGCCAACGACCGCGGGCTGTTCTATGCCCGGCAGATCGTCGGCCAGGTCGTCTCCCTGGCCGCGGCCCTGCTCGGGCTTGTGGGCACCGCCGGCGTTTTGGGCGTCCTCCACCCGGCCTTGCTACCTCTTCTCCTGCTGTCGGTGCTGCCGGTCGGCGCGGCGGCCGTTCGAAGCGCCCGGGCGCGCTTTCACTCCTTCAAGCGGTGGAACACGCTGCAGCGCAGGGTGCGGGTCTTCTCCTGGCTGCTGCTGGAGAGGGACGCCGCCGCCGAGCTCCGCTCGGACACCGCCCAGGGTGCGCTGCTGGAGGAGCACTACCGGCTGACGACCCGGATCGCCGAGGAGGACACCCGCCTGGGCGTGAGCTCGGCCGGGCTGACCCTGGCGGGCCGGGCGGTCGGCGGGATCGGCACCGGCATCACCTATACGGCGCTCGGCGCCATGCTGATCGCGGGCTGGCTGCCGCTTGCCGCCGGTGCGGGCGCGGTCCTCGCCATTCAGGCCGCCCAGTCCTCGCTGACCCGGCTCGTCGACGTCTCCCACCTGGTCTACGAGCACGCAATGTGGGTGGACGACCTGTTGGCCTTCCAGGAACGCTGCCGCACTCTCCAGCCGCGGCGCAGCGGGCTACCCGCCCCCGAAACGGTGAAGACCATCACTTTGGACGACGTGTCCTTTACCTACCCGGGCAAGGACACCCCGGCGCTCAACGGCATCTCCATGACGCTGCACGCCGGGCAGACGGTGGCGTTCGTCGGCGTCAACGGCTCCGGCAAGTCCACCTGCGCGCGGCTGCTCGCAGGGCTGTACGAGCCCCAGGACGGGGGCACGGTCTGCTGGGACGGCGTGAACGTCCTGGACATGGACGCCGAGTCGTTGCAGGCCAGGGTGGGCTGCGTGCTCCAGGACCCGGTCCGGTTCCCGTTCAGCGCGCTGGCCAACCTGACGGTCTCCCGGGGCACCCTCACCGAGGCCGACCCGCAGCGGGCGCTGGACGCCGCACGGGCCTCCGGCGCCGAACAGGTCATCGCCGGACTGCCCGGCCGGTGGGAGGCGCTGCTGTCCAAGCGGTTCCGCGGCGGCCAGGAACTGTCCGCCGGCCAGTGGGCGAAGGTCGCCGTCGCCCGCGGCCTGTACAAGAACGCCCCCGTCCTGCTGCTGGACGAACCGACCGCCAGCATGGACCCCCGCGCCGAGCACGCCGTATACGAGGCGGTACTGCGGAACAACCCGCGCCCCGATCAGATCACGGTGCTGATCTCCCACCGCCTGGCCAGCGTCGTCGCCTGCGACCGCATCTTCGTCTTCGACGGCGGCCGCATCACCGAGAGCGGCACGCACCAGGAGCTGATGGACCTCGGCGGCGACTACGCCGCCATGTTCACGCTCCAGGCCGCCGGCTACCGCGCCGAGGCCGGGGAGGCGGCGTGATGCCCGACCACGTACAGCCCTGTCGCGCGTCGGCCGGCGTCTGGCCGGAGCACTTCACCGACCACCGCTACGGCACCAACTGCCCGATGTGCATGAACGACTTCGCCGCCGACGACATCGGCTGGGGCCTTCTTGTCCGGCGCGGAGAGGTCAGCAACGCCTACCTGTGGCGCAGCGGCCAGGTCCGCGGGTACGCCGTCGTGATCTACACCAGCCGTCATGTCGCCGAGCCCACCGAGCTGGACGAGGGGGAGGCAGCCGCGTTCTGGCGCGACGTCCTCGCCCTGGGCCGCGCTGTGGAGGCGCTCTACGAGCCGCTGAAGATGAACTACCTGCTGCTGGGGAACCAGATCCCGCACGCCCACTGGCACTGCGTTCCACGCCGCGAAGCCGGAACGGGCCCGGCCCCGGGCGGGCCGCTGCCCTTCGAGGTGCTCGATCTCGGGCGCCAGGACGAGGAGCAGCTGCAGGCGGATGCCCGAGCCCTGCGCCAGCTGCTGAACCTCACCGGCCGGTCGGGGGTGCGGCGATGAACGGCGCCGAGTCGGACGTGATGGTCGTGGCGGGGATCCTGACGCTCTTCTACCGGATCATCCCCACCGCGGTCGTCGAAGGTCCCGCGGGGACCGCGACCCGCAACTACGTCGCCCGGGACAGCGACGGAGCCCGGTGGTTCGTGAAGGCCTACCCGACGGGCACCGATCTGGACGCGGAGCGCCAGGCGCTGGAGCTCGGCCAGTTCGCACGGATCGGCCGGATCCCGGTGCCGAAGGTGCGGCAGACCCTCGACGGTGACCTCATCGCAGCCGCCGGCGGGATGGCGGTCTCGGTCGCGGCGTACGTCGAGAACGCGCAGACAGCGGAGGGCGGCCTGTCCGGCGACCGGTGGGCCGCGGTGGGCGAGACCGTCGGACGCCTGCACCGGACCCTGGCCCGGCACCCGGCCGGGCCACCGCGCCGGGTGCCCGCCCGGGAGGTCTGCGATGTGAAACGGGCCCGGCAGCGTCTTGAACGGCTGCTCGCCCTCTTCGCTAAGGGGCCGCCCGCCTCGGGGTTTCCCGCCTGGGCACGCGAGACCGCCGCCCGGCGGGTCGACGCGCTGCCCGCCGCGGCCGCCATGGTCAAAGGGCTGCGGACGTCCTTGACGGTGCAGACCGTCCACGGCGACCTGGCCTCGCCCAACCTGCTCCTGCGCGGACAGCAGGTCGCGGCGCTGATCGACTTCCGGCCGCCCGGTCACCGCAGCCCCGCCTGGGAGCTCGGGCGGATTGTCCTCGACCCGCGCACCGTCCTAGCAGAGCCGCAGTGGCCCACGGGCCTGGCCGAAGCCGTTGACGCCTACCGGGCAGCCAACCCGGCGCTGCCGGACGAAGAGCTCCTTGCCGTACCCCGCCTCGCCGCCGGGTACCTGGCCTGCTCGGTGTATCCGCTGTCCGATGCCGTCGACGACCCGGCCGCCGTCACCCCCGAACTGGAGGCATACGGCCACAACCGGCAGGCGGCCATGGCTGAGCTGTGCGAGCGCCTGCCGGAAGCCGAGGAGGTGCTCCATGACTTCCTCCACTGACCCCTCCTCCCCCGGCGCCCGGCCGTCGCTGTGGCGGCAACGCGACTTCCGGCGCTACTTGACCGGTCAGGCAGCCAGCGTGACCGGCAGCTCGATCAGCAGCATGGTGATCCCCGTGCTGGCGGTGCTCGAACTGGACGCGACCACCGCCGAGGTCGCCTGGCTGACGTGCCTGGGCCAACTGCCGCCCGCACTGCTGGCTTTGCACGCTGGGGCCTTGGCCGACCGCCACTCCAAGCGGAAGCAGATGATCACCGGCGACCTGGTCAGCGCCGCCGCGCTGGCCAGCGTGCCGGTGGTGGCCGCGCTGGACCGGCTGTCCCTGCCCCAGCTGATGGTGGTCGCGGCCGTGCAGGGCGCGGCGGGCATGCTGCACGATGCTGCCGCGATCAGTCTCCTGCCCGGCCTGGTCGACCGGTCCCTGCTCCAGCGGAGCAACAGCCGCATCGGCGGCCTCTTTGCCGTCGCCGCCACCGCGGGCAGCAACCTCGGCGCCGCCCTGACCGCGCTCCTCGGCCCGGCCCGGGCCCTTCTCGGGGACGTCCTGTCCTACCTCGTCAGCGCCTGGTGCACCGCCCGCATCCAGGCCCCCGAAAGCCCCCGGCCGGCAGCGGAAGGCCGTCGGCTGCACACCGAGATCGGTGCGGGCCTGCGCTACGTGAACGGCGACCACCGGCTGCGCACCCTGACCCTTGTCAACGCCACGACGTCGTTCGCCCTGGCGCTCCTCAATACCTTGTGGGCGCTGTACCTGCTCCGGTCCCTCACCCTGGATCCGACCGCCTTCGGCGTGGTCCTGGGACTCGGAGCCCTCGGCGCGGCGGCGGGTGCTCTGGCCGCCCCGTCGCTCGCGGCGCGGTACGGGCCCGGGCCGATGATGCTCACCGCGCTCGCGATCACCCCGCTCACCCAGGTCCCTCTGCTCCTCTCCTCCCCGGGCCTGGTCTGGCAGTTCGCCATCGGTGCCGCCCTGTTCCTTCAGTTGGCCTGCGCCGGGGCCGACGGAACGACTCAACGCACCATTAGACAGATCGTCACATCGGACGGGATGCAGGCCCGGAAGCAGGCCGTGCGTACCTGGCTCACCTCCGGCGCCCGTCCGGTGGCAGCCCTCCTCGCCGGCGGGCTCGGCACCTGGATCGGTGTGCGCCCCACCCTGATCGTCGGCACCTGCCTCCTCGTCGTCCCCCTCGTGGTCCTCTACCGCTCCCCCCTGCGCAGCCTGCTGGACATGCCCGGCGCACCCACCGTGGCTCCTCCTTCAGCCGAGGCCGTCACACCCCTGACGCCGGGGCCGATCGTCCCTCATCCCGCAGTCGCCGTGGATGTGCGGCACGACCACTCTTCGGAAGGCGGGCCGTGAGCACGAACCCGGACACGGCCCTCCCGCCCGTCACCTACGCCCTGCCCTCCAACGTTCGAGGTGATCACGTGCCGCCCTCCCGCTCTCATATCCGCGCAACCATCGAGGCCTATCTCAGCCGGCACGCCGAGGAACGGGGCGCTCTGGAAGGGTTGCTGGCTGCCCTGGACGGCACCGGGGAGCCGTCCAGCCGCGCCACTCTGCCCGGTCATGTCACCTGCAGCGCGGTGGTCATCGACCGCGACCGGCGGGTGCTCCACATCGGCCACCGGGCCACGGGACTGCTTCTCGCCCCAGGCGGCCACGTTGAGGCAGGTGACCGTACTCTCCTGGCCGCGGCTGTGCGGGAGGTGAGCGAAGAGGCCGGGCTCCGCCCCGGCGACCTCTGTCTGACACCGCAGTTCCTCGACGAGCCGATCGACGTGGACGTCCATGACATCGACGCCAACCCAGCCAAGGGCGAGGCCGCCCACCGGCACTTCGATGTCCGCTTCGCTTTCTACCTCACCGCCGAACAACCTCCTGAGCTCGCTCTGCAGGACGAGGAGGTTGCCGGGGCCCGGTGGCTCCCGTACGCCGACGTGCGGTCCCCGACGCTGCGGGCCAAGCTCCTTGCCGCCGAGGCGGACGGCCTTGATGGGCGCCCGGAGCCCGTCAATGCGAGCGCCTTGATCCACGATGGGGCTGGCCAGTATCTCCTTCATCTTAGGGATGACCGGGAGGGCATCTGGGAGCCCTGGGTGCTCGCCCTCCTCGGCGGTGGCCGCACGAGGGACGACGCCTGTCTTAAGGCGACGCTGCGACGTGAGCTTGCCGAGGAGGTGCCGGGTCTGGAGCCCACCGATCTGGTGCCGTTCGCCGTGGAGGCGGCGACGAGCGTCGACGGCCTGGCGGTGTCCATCAGCGTCTATGCCGGGCGCTGGAGCGGTGATGCCGAGGCGGTGGAGCTCCGGGAGGGAGTCCTGCTGACGTGGTGCACCGTGGACATGCTCGACCGGCTGCGCCTGAGCCCCGGGCTCGGGGAGCTGATCCGGCGCCACGCCGCCGAGCACCCCCCGGCCGAGGGACCGCCGGACGACACCGGCCCGCTGGCCGACGAGACTCCGCCGGGGACCGAACTGCACATCGTTGGCGTTCACCTCCATCTCCAGGACGACCAGGGTCGGATCCTCCTCGGCCTGCGCCACCCGGACTCCCCGTATGCGCCGGACACCTGGCATTTCCTGGCCGGCCACTGCGAGCGGGAAGCGGCGATCGACTGCCTGGTACGCGAAGCGAAAGAGGAAGCGGGCCTCACCATCGCGCCCGAGGACGTCGATCTCGTCCACACGGTGCACCACGTCGACTCCCCCGGCGCCCGGCCGAGGATCGCGCTCGTCTTCCAGGCCCGCTCCTGGACCGGCGAACCGGAGGTCCTTGAGCCCGACCGGTGCGTGGAGTGGCGGTGGTGGAAGCCGCAGGACCTTCCGGCCGAGGTCGTGCCGTACACCCGCATGGCGATCGACGGAATCCTTCGGGAGCGCCCGTACTCCGAGCAGGGCTGGGGCGAGCGATGAGCACTCTGGACACCTGTCCCACCGGCGGCCCGGTCGGCCGGGCCACGCCGACGGATGCGGAAACGGATCCGGCAGCCGCGCGGGCGGCGATGGTCGCCCGGCTTGAGAAGGAAGGGTCTCTGCGGCCGGGCCCGGTCCGCGACGCCCTCCTCGCGCTGCGCCGCGAAGTGCTGATGCCGCAGGCGTACGTACGGCGCAGCGGTCCGGGCGAGGAGCCGCCGCGGTGGGATCTGCTGGACTGGTCGGCGTCACAGGACCGCCCCGAGCTGCTCGGGCTGCTGCACGGCGGGGCCAGTGTGCTCGTCCAGCATGACGGGGAGCCGTTGCTGGGCCGGGCGCGCGGGACGCGGTCAGGGGCGTCGATCACGTCGATGTCGTCGGTGATGGGCCTGACCGTCGAGCTGCTGGAGGAGCTGGATCTGCGCCCGAGCCTGCGGGTGCTGGACGTCGGGACGGGCGCGGGGGTGACCGCCGCAGTGGCCTGCCAGGTCTGCGGCGACCAGGGGGTCGTCACCCTCGACCGGGACCGGCACCTCACCGACGCGGCCGCCGCCCGCTTGGCCGATCTCGGCTTCCGGCCGCAGGTAGTGTGCCGTTCGGGCGAACAGGGCGTGCGGGGCCGGGAGTTCGACCGGATCTTCGTGTCGTACACGGTGAAGTGCGTGCCAACGGCCCTGGTCGAGCAACTCGCGCCAGGCGGCAAACTGCTGGCACACGTGACCAGCGCGTCCCCGTCGTGGCCCGGCCTCGCCGTCGTCGAGCGCACCGCAGATGGGCATGTCACGGCGGAGCTGCGGGCCGTGGAGTTCGCCCACCGTGCCGGGCACGGCATGACGCGGATCTGGCTCAACAAGGAGCTCCGGCAGCGCATGGCCACCGAGCCCGGCACGTGTACCCAGCGAAGCAAGCTGATGCCGCCCGCGGACAGCGACCGCGGTTTCTGGCTGGCGGCTGACCACCTCCTCGGAGGTTTGGTGCGGGACTTCGGCTCTGAGCACCTGGCGATCGGTGCACCCAGCTGCGGATCCTGGATGCGCGCGGAGCCGGTGGGCCACCGGCGCTGGGACGTCACCGTCCACGGGCCTCGGGACATCTGGAAAGAGGTCCACGACCTCGCTGACCGGTGGCGGGCCGCACGCTCCCCCGACCGCTACCGCCTCTACTTCGACGCGGACGGCAGGCAGCGGGCCGCGTCCGAGTGCGGACGCCTGTCCTGGCAACTGCCTATCGCCCGCCCGATTGATGAGGGAGCCACCTCGTGACCTACCCCGACGGGCCCCTTCCGGGCCTTGCACCGGAGCAGGAGGCAATGTTCGAGGGCGCGGCGTTGACCTACGCCCGCCACCGCCCCGGCCTGCCGGACGCAGCGGTGCGCCTGCTCGCCGACACGCTGCGGGGCCGTCCGTCCCCGGTTCTCCTCGACCTGGGCACCGGAACCGGACAGGTGCCCTTCGCGCTTCTGTCCGCCGGCGCTGACCTGACGCACATCGAAGCGGTCGACGTCAGCCCGCAGATGCTGCATCAGGCCAGGCAAGCCCTCCAGCCTGTGCTCGGCCACTGCACCCTCACCCTGGTCCACGCGGCAGCCGACGCCTACGAGCCGCTCGCGACGCTGCCCGGCGAACCGGACTCCGGCCCGGACCTGATCACCTTCTGCCGGTCCTACCACTGGATGAACGGTGAGGCGGTCCTGGAAATGGCCGACCGGATCGCCACACCAGGTGCCGCAGTGGCGATCATGGGCGACGGGAGCCTGTGGACCCACGACGCCGGCTGGACCCGTGCGCTGCGCGAATTGATCCAGCGCTACCTGGGCGCCGAGCGCCGGGCGGGCGCCCGCCGTTCCTACGCCGAGCCCCGCCGCTCCTACGAGGAGGACCTCGCCGACTCGGCGTTCAACGACGTCACCGAACACCTCTTCCCGGTGACCCGCACCTGGGCGCCGCAGGAGGTACTCGGCTACCTGCGCACCACGTCCTTCGCCGCTCCTGAGCTCTTCGCAGAGCGGCACCAGGCGTTCGAGGACGAGGCCCTGGCCCTTCTCCACGCGCATGCGGTGGACGGGTCTCTGGTCGAGGAAGCGACGTTCAGGGTTCTGCTCGCCCGGCGTCCGGAGGGAGCGCAGTGAGCGGCGGACAGCGGCACACCGAGCCGGTGGACGTCCACCTGATCCTGCGCCGGGAGACCGTCGACGGGCCTCAGGTTCTGCTGTCCCGGCGGGCCGGGCGGGTGTACGCCGCCGGCCTGTGGCACCTGCCGTCGGGGCATCTGGACGGTCCGCATGAGGACGTGGTCACCGCCCTGATCCGCGAGGCGCGGGAGGAGACCGGGGTCGTCATCGACCCGGCCAACGTGCGGTCTGCCGTGACCGTGCACCACCGCAGCCCCGGAAGCGCCAGTCGTACCGGGCACTTCTTCGAGGTCCGGCAGTGGAAGGGCGAGCCTGAGATCGCCGAGCCGGACGTCTGCGACGCGATGGACTGGGCACCCCTTCACGCCCTGCCCTCATCCACCAGGCCTCTCCCCCACGGCCCGCTCCTGTCGGCAGCGGCCCGGCTGTGGCCAAGGCCGACCGGCACCTGGCCGGGGCGCGGTCTCATCTGCTCCCGGGTGATGAGGAGTTCGTCCGCGAGCTCGTCCGGCAGGCCGAGGACCTGTCCTCGCTGGAGTGGGTGGAGACCCACGGAGATTTCCAGCTCCGCAACATCCTCGCCACCCGTGACGCCGCCGACGAGACGGACGACCGTGAGTTCGTGGCGGTGATCGACCTCGAGCGCAGTGAGCCGGGACCGGCCGTACGGGATCTGGTCCGTCTGTCCGACGCCTGGGCCGGCCGCCCGGATCTGTTCGAGGCGTTTCTGGCCGGGTACGGCAGGTCCCTGACCGCCGCCGAGGAGGCCCGCCTCGTCATCGACGCAGCGCTCGATTCCGTGAGCGGGATCTCGTACGGTGCCGCCCACGGTGACTCCGAGCTGGTCGAACGCGGCCGGCGGACCCTGGCCCGCCTGCGCGCCGAGCACCGTGCCGCCCTCTCACCGACAGGAGATGCGACGTGAACGCCGACCCGGCACCCACTGCCACTACCGCGGCCGAGCCGCGCGACGCCGACGGGCTGCCGCCGGTCCGCGCGGCAACCCCCGCTGACGCCGAAGCCATCACCTGCATGCGCTCCGCATACGTCCTGTCCGCACCGTTCACCGACGACTGGCTCCAGCGGTGCACGGACGAGCTGGCGCCACGGCTCACGCCGGAGGGAGACGCCCGGGCTTTCGTCGCCGACGCCCCGGACGGCACGATGGCCGCCTGCGCCCTCGGCCTGATCCACCCCGTGCTCCCGGCCCCGGCCTACCCCCGGGGCCGGGCCGCCCGCGTGCAGCTGGTCGCCACGCACCCGGCCCACCGGCGACGCGGTTACGCCCGGGCCGTCGTGTCCGCACTCCTGGACCACCTCGCCACCGTTGAGGACGTCACGCTGTTCGAGCTGCACACCAGCCCGGAGGCCGCGCCCCTGTACCGGGAACTCGGCTTCAGCGGCAGCCCGGCGCTGATGCGGATGACCCGCCACCGCCAACTAGATGGAGCCGTGCCCGGTGCGCAGCCGGAATCGACGTGGGTGCCGCCGCAGCAGTACGCCGACGCACTGCCCCGGGCGGCCGCGTACGCGTGCCTCTACGTAACCGACGAGGACGACCGGCCCCTGCAATTGCATTCCGTCTATTCCCCCGGCCACCCCTGGCACATGATCGGCGGCGCGATGGACCTGGGCGAGCGGCCCTGGGACGCGGTGGTGCGCGAGTGCCGGGAAGAGACCGGCATGACCGCCGCGGGCCCGCCCCGGCTGCTGGCCACCGTGTACGGGCAGCCCCGGGAGAGGCGTCCGTACAGCACTCTGCAGCTGATCTTCGACGGCGGTCGCCTCACCGCTGAACAGATCCGGGGCATCACCCTCAACCCGCGCGAGCACGACCAGGCCCGCGTCCTGCCCCTGGCCGAGTGGGAGGCCTTGATGCCGGCTCGCGATTTCGTGCGGCTGCGCGCCGTGGAGGAGGCCCGCCGCACCGGCGTGGCCGCATACGTCGACACCTGGGGGAACGCATGACCGCCAGCAGCATCGTCTTGATGTCCGACTGGCGGGTCGCCGCGATCCCTGTCCAGGAGCGTGGCGAGGTCCTCCTCGATGCCCGCGTGCACGGTCTGATGGTCGACGACCGTAAGGAGGACGCTGCGGGCGCCTGGGCCCACGTCCGCCAGGGTGTGCTCACGCGGCTCCAGCAGGCGCAATCGCTACTCCCCGGCGGTGTGCAGTTGCTGTTCATCGAGGGCTACCGGCCCCCGTCCCTGCAGCGCCGGTACTTCGAGGAGTACTCCGACGAGCTCGCGCGCGCCCATCCGGACTGGCAGGCCGCCGCGATCCGGGAGGCCGCCAGCCGCTTCGTATCGCCTCCGGAGATCGCGCCGCACTCCGCCGGCGCAGCCGTCGACGTGACGCTCGTCGACCATCGGGGCCGCGAACTGGACATGGGTACCCGGGTGAATGCGTCGCCGGAGGAATCTTCGGGCGCCTGCTACACCGACGCCCCCAACCTGAGCACCCGGGCTCGCACGAACCGGGCCACCCTGGGCGGCGCGCTGTCCACCGCCGGGTTGATCAACTACGGCACGGAGTGGTGGCACTGGTCGTTCGGCGACCGGTACTGGGCGCTGCAGACGCAGCAGTCGGCCGCCCTCTACGGACCCGTCGAACTGCCCTGACACCGCCTTTCACGAACGAGGAGCGACCTGTGGGATACACCCGGACTGACTGGTCCGAGCACTACAACACCGGGCAGGGCTTCCGGCGTCTCGGGGACGAGGAGAAGGGCCTGCTCGTCGAGCACGCCCCGGCACCCAAGGGCGGCCGCGCGCTCGACATCGGCTGCGGAACCGGCGAGTTGTCCGTCTACCTCACCTCCCTCGGATACACCGTCGACGGCATCGACTTCGCCGAAGGCGCCCTGGAGCGGGCCCGCGCCGAGCACGCGGAAACGCCCGGGGTGCGGTGGCTGTGCCTGGACGTAGAGAACGACGACTTGGAGCCGCTGGCTGGGGAGGGCTACGACCTGATCACCCTGCGCCTGGCCGTCGCCTTCTTCCCCAATCCCACCGCCACCCTGCTGCGCCTTGCAGAGTTGCTGACCGAGGACGGCCGGCTCGTCGTCATCACGCCGACCACCGAGCACACGCCCGCCGAGCGGCGCTACATCGCGCTCGATGAGGACCAGATCGCGGTCCTCACTGACCCGTTCAGCGACACTGCGCGGTACACCGCAGACCAGTTCGCCGTCCTGGTGCTGGGCAAGAAGGCCCGTCCCGGACAGGCTGTCGAGCGCACCCACCCTCCCGAGCCGCGCGCGGTCTTCGGCGCGGCTGCGGTCGTGACCGACGACCAGGGGCGCGTGCTGCTCGGCCGCCGCCTGGGTCGCACACCCGCATGGGAGCTGCCCGCCGGGAGAATCGAGCCGGGCGAATCGGCGGCCGCGGCCGCGGTGCGCGAGCTCGGCGAGGAGACCGGACTGTCCGCCAACGTGGAGGACGCGCACGTGCTCACCGTGCTGCACGACGCACGCGAGGACATCACCCGCGTGACGGCCGTCGTGCGGATCAGCGCGCACAAGGGCACGATCGGGCGGCCCGAGGAGCAGTTCCTACGCTGGGAGTGGCATCGCCTGCACACGCTGCCCGCGATCGGCGACCTGTTCGCCCCAACAGCGCAGGCTCTGAACGCTGTATGGCCCGGCATCCTCCCCGAGGTGCCGCCAGTCATCGCCTATCGCGTTGCCGCCGATGAGCCAGCCGTGCCCGGAGAGCCCGCAGAGGCTGGCCGGCTGCGCGATGCGATGGCCCAGACCGTCATCGACGGCGGCTGGGCCACGTCCCCCGCAGTGCAGCAGGCGCTGCGGTCCGTGCCCCGCCACCGGTTCGCGCCGGAGGCGCCGCTGTCCACGGCGTACGACGGCAGCGACCGGGCCGTGGTCACCCGCCGCGATGGGACGGGAACGACGATCAGCTCGATCTCGGCGGCGTGGCTCCAGGCCGACATGATCGAGCACCTCGGCCTGCCCCCGGGAGCAGTCGTGTTCGAGGCGGGATCGGGCGGCTACAACGCCGCCCTGCTCGCGCACGTCGCCGGGCCCGACGGTCGGGTCGTGACGGTCGACATCGACTGGTGGGTCATCGACCGCACGCGCCGATTCCTCGCCGAGACCAGCACCGGCCGCGTCGACGTCGTGGAGACGGACGGATCCCTCGGCGCCCCGGCGCGGCTCGTGCCCCGTGGCGGCTTCGACGCCAGCGTCATCACCTACAACTGCTGGGACATCGCACCAGCTTGGCGCGAGCAACTGGCCGAGGGCGGCCAGCTGGTCCTGCCACTGGAACTCGGGGGCTACACCCGGGCCATCACCTTCGAGCGGCGCGGCCAGGTCCTGTACGCCCATCACTTCACTTACTGCGGCTTCGTCCGCGACCAGAGCCAGCAGGCCCGCACCATTCCCGTCGCCCCCTTTCTCGACGGCGAGCTGACGCTGCGCTTCGAGCACGGAACGGACACCGACACGGACGGCCTGGAGGAGGCGCTGCGCGGCCCGCGGCGCGAGGTCGCCACCGGCGTGCTGATGGGCCCGAACATCTTCTTCGGCTCGCTGCAGCTGTACGCCGCCACCACCGTCCCGCAAGGTGTCACGTTCGGCCGTCTGGTCGCCCACACGGATGCGGGCGTCACCAACATCGCCAAGGACCGAGACGCACCTGCGATCGTCGACGGTCCCTCCCTGGCCTACCTCAAAGCCGTGCAGATCCGCGACGGTAAGCAGCCTGAGGACAAGCAGTGGGAATGGTTCGCGTACAGCTTCGGCAACGGAGGAACGCAGCTGGCCGAGCACCTGGTGGCCACGGTCCGGGCCTGGGACCGCCACGTGCGCACCGAGGACAACGACCAGCACGTCGACCCGGTCCTGACGGTGCACCCCGCGTGCACGCCCGACGATCAGCTGCCCACTGGCAACGTCCTGGACAAGGAGCATTGCCGCCTGGTTGTCCGGTGGCCCGGACGTGACGCCCCGCCGGAACGCCCTGTTGAGCAGCGTGCGACCGACGCAGTGCCGGAAGGGGTGTGACGTGGAGCCATCACTGCGTGCACCGGTTGCGCAGGAGCAGATCATGGCGGTCATCAGCACGCTGGCGCTCGCGTACGGACTGCACCCGGCAGAAGTAACGCGAATCCCGCAGGGCACCTCGACAGACAACTACGCCATCGTGGACCATACGGGCCGTCGGTACTTCGCCAAGGTCTACCGCGATCGAGATCGCTTGGATCACGAGCGGGCGTCGGTGGAGCTCTCCGAGTACGCCGCCGACGGAGGAGTCGCGACCGCGCGGGCAACCCGCACGCGCGAGCACGAACTCCTCGAGACCCGCGGTCGCCTGCCGATGTCCCTGTGGTCGTACGTGCCGCACACGGAGACTGCCGAGGGCAACCTGACTGGTGCACGGTGGGCAGCGGTCGGCACAGCGATGGGCCGCCTCCACAGCCGACTCGCCGCTCACCCCGCCGCCGCACCCACCCTGGAACCTGGTACCGCGGTGTGCGACGTGACCGCCGCGCGTGACCGCTTTGAGAGTCTGATTCTCGCGTTCCAGCACAGGCCCAGGCTTGGGGAGTTCGAGACGTGGGCGCTGCAGGCGGCGCTTGAGCGACAAGCCCTCTGGGGGGACATCGAGCGCACCCTCGCTTCGCTTCCACAGCTGACGGTCCAGGTCCTGCACGGCGACCTGGCCGCCCCCAACGTCCTGTTGAAGAACGACGAGGTAGCCGCGTTCGTGGACTTCCGACCACGCACACCCCGGTACCTCAGCTGGGAAATCGCGCGTCTTGGCTGTGACCCCAAGAGCGTGCTGGCCAACGGTGTGGAGAGCTGGCTCACCGGATACACCGATCTCGCCCTGGCCTACCGAGACGCCAACCCCAAGGTGTCCGCGGACGACCTCTTGTCCACGCTTCGTGTCGGCTGCGCCGCCATGCTCTGCTCGACCTCTCCGTTGGCGGCACCAGTGGAACGGCCGCACATCGTCGACGCCGCACTTGAGTCCTACGGGCGGGCGCGGCACGAGGCAGCTCTGATGCTGCTGGGCCGGCTACCTGTCTTGGAGGAGGCCCTGCGTGACGCTCTTCACTGACTTCATGACCCCCATGGCCGGCACAGCTCTGAACGTGCGCACACCGGATCTCCGTGCCAGGCAAGCAGGTAGGCGATCTGTAGAACGCGTACCGCACACACGGATCCTGTCGACCGCCGGGAGACAAAGTGTCTGACTCCGACGAACTGATGCCAGAGAAGGCCCTATCGTCCACGAATCCGTCCCTGCTCGGCGTGTTCGCTCATCCCGATGACGAGAGCCTCCTCGCCGGTGGTATCCTCGCCCAGCACGCCGCCGCGCACGCGCGCACCGCTGTGGTCACCATGACGTGGGCGCCCGACAGCCACCGGGCTGCCGAACTCGCGGACGCGTTGCGCACGCTCGGCGCGGGCGCACCCCGCATGCTCGGCTACGGCGACGCCCGGAACCCGCAGGCGGCCCCCGGCCGCCCCCGGCTCGTCGACGCACCGCTCGACGAAGTGGTCGCCGCCCTGGTCCAGCAGATCCGCTCATTCCGCCCCGACATCGTGGTCACCCATGACGCCCTGGGTCAGCTGACCGGTCACCCGGACCACCGCCGCACCCACCAGGCCGCTCTCCTCGCCGTCCAGGACGCGGGGCTCGCGCACCTTCACCCTGAGGCGGGAAAGCCCTGGCAACCACGCGCCATGTACTGCGCCACGCACCCCGAATCCGGCGTGGGCGAACTCGGGCCACTGCTGGAGGCCGTCGGCAAAGCCGTGCGCGCGGTCCCGGACACCTACGCCACCACAGCCGTCGACGTCACTCCGTACCTGGCGCAGAAGTGGAATGCGATCCTCACGCACCGCGGGGAGGTCGCTCGCGAACGGCCGCTACCCGGGATCCTCGCCCGCCTGCCGGAGGAGATTCGGAGCAAGCTCATCGCGACTGAGTACTTCACCCGCCTCACCCCCGGTCCCACAAAGGGCGACCCGGCCCAGCTGAGCATCTGACACCCCGGCCCCGTGCCGACCACGTCTTCATCGCCCACGAGCAAGCACTCACCGAACGGAGAGAGATGGCCACCATTTCTGCACCCGAGGAACGTCCCCGTGGAATCAGGACATTGCGGCTGGCGGTCGCGCAGAGCACGGTGCCGGAGGACCCCACTGATCGAGGAGCACTGCGGGCGGCCGGGCAGGAAATCCGGGCCCTGATGGTCAAGGCCTCCGCGGCGGGTGCGCGGCTGGTGCAGTTCCCCGAGGGGGCGATCACCTACCCGAGCAAGCACGTGATGGAGGCGGGCCCAGCCGGTGAGCTGGTGCCGGCTGACTGGAGCCGTGCCGCGTGGGATGTGATGCGTGAGGAAGCGGAGTCGATCACCGCGCTGTCGGGAAAGCTCGGACTGTGGACGGTGTTCGGATCGCTCCACCCGCTCACACCGCCGAACCGACCGCACAACAGCCTCTACATCGTCTCCGACCGCGGCCGACTGGTCGCACGGTACGACAAGCGATTCCTGTCGCACACCGAGGTGTCCTACCTGTACTCCCCCGGCCATCAGCCGCTCGTCATCGAAGTGGACGGCATCCGGTTCGGCTTCGCGCTGTGCGTCGAGGCCAACTTCCCGGAGCTCTTCGCCGAGTACGAACGCTTGGACGTCGACTGCGTCCTGCTGTCGGTGATGGTCGACGACGCGCCCCGGGCCCGTGTCGCCCAGGCGTACGGAACGCTCTACAACTACTGGCTCGGCTACAGCATCCCGGCGCAGTTCAGCGCCACGGCGCCGTCCGGGATCATCGCGCCCGGCGGCCGCTGGCTGGAGCGCTGTCCCACGAACGGACATCCCGCCCTGGCGATCGCGGACATCGACCTCGACTCACAGGACGAAGACATCAACGTGGCCGTACGCCACGCCCGCCCGTGGCGGCGCTCCGCCCGAGCCGGACTCTACGACGAGCGGATCCCTGTGAGGGACCCCCGCAGCAACGTCCACACGGCGTTCTGAGACCGGCTTCAGTCTCGACGACCACAGCGATACCCCCGGTTCATACCCGGCCCCTTACCACGCCTCATCGGTTCACCGTCCGACGGCGGCCAACCGTCACACCCTTCTCCTCGGCCGAACCGGCCCCTTCTAACTCGGAGAGCCATGACGACCACATCCGTTCCGGCGAGCCGCCCGGCAGCGCAATGACCGACGAGGCGTACGGCGCCCTGCGTGCCTCGGCCGCACTGTGGGTCGGAACGTCCGTGCTGATCACCAACCAGTTCGGGCAGGTCCTGGTCCAGCACGTCGACTGTCGCGACACGTGTCTCTTGGCGGGCGGTGCCGTCGACAAGGGTGAGTCCCCCGCTCGCGCAGCAGCCCGTGAGCTGGTGGAGGAGCTCGGGGTCACCGCCGCCGTCGACCGGTGCCTGGCCGTCGACTGGGTCTCCGCCGACAGCGTCGGCGCGCCCGCCACTATGCGGTTTCCCGGCGAGATTCTGCACGTCTTCGACGGCGGCGCCTGGGACGACGACCGGATCGGCGAAATCCGTCTGCCGCCGAGCGAGATCACCGGGATCGAGTTCGTCGAGCCCGCACGGTTGCCCGACTTGCTCTCCCCGCCCGACGCCCGACGCGCCATGTCCGCGCTGCGTGCCCGGATCAACGCGGCCGGCACAGTAGTCCTGGAAAACGGCCTCCCGATCGCCCCCACCGTTTTCGACCGCCTTGCCGTTCTGCAGACCGCCCGCCCCACCTACCGCTACCCCTGGCATCCGGGACCGGCCCCGCACGACCTCACCGTCACCCAGGTGTGGGCGTGGCTGTTCGCGCCGGACGGGCGCGTCCTCGTCCTCCTCGACCCCCACACAGGAGTCGCCATCCTGCCCGGCGGCACGCCCGAGGAGCAGGACCAGGGTGACCCCGTATCCACCCTGCGTCGCGAAGTCGACGAGGAGGCAAGAGCCCGGTTCGGGAGTCCGCTGCTCGTGGGACACGTCACCGATCCCGCCGGGCGGCGCGGATACCTGCGTTACGCCGCGGCACTCACCGGCGTCGGTCCCGCCCGGCCGGATCCGGCCACCGGTCACACCTACACCCGCATCCTGGCCACCCCCGAACAGGCCACGGAACTCTTCGACTGGGGACCGGCGGCCGCTTACCAACTCGCCGCCGTCCACCAGGCTCGCGGGCAGCTCGGCCTCCCCCGGGCCGCCCGCCAACCCGTCACCCAACTCACCAACCCCACTGCCTGGTAGGCGCCCGCTCCCCATCCACCACCGTCCCGAGGAACCCATGACCCCCTTGCCCCACACCGTCCACGCCCGATGCCGTTCCGCCCCCCGCGGCTGTTCCGAGCCCGTCCGCGCTCGCCCCGGGCACTGCTGCCACGGGCCCGCCGCGGGCAGCACTACGGGACCGTGCTCATCGACTGCGAGACCCGCAAACCACTCGGGCCGCGCCAAACTTCCGCTCCTGCGTAAACGGGTGCTTCTCACCGCTGCCCGGTGATGGCCTGCTCAGGCAGGAGAACAACGTTGGAGTACGTACTCAGACGGCCAGCAGAGGGCTCGAACAACCATGTTGGTGACTACGAAGTACCCCGGGCTCACCCAACCGTCCTTTTTGCTCACAAGGCCCGGACCGTCCTCGCGGTAGTAGCTACGCAACATGCGGTGCCGCAACGGAGCCCCAGCCACCAGCAGAACCGGAGCGACGACGACTGCACCAACCGACACGGCGAGCCGGACTGCCTGAATCCTGACGACGCTCTCTATCCGCATCGCTCCAGTCTGCCGATCAGAAGAGACTCGTCCACCGCTCTCGCTGAGTAGGCCCGGAGCGCGGTGCCGGGATTGCTCCCGGTCCGTTTCTCCGGACCTCTCGCCGAACCCGCCGTGCGTCTCTCAACGCAGCGG
>NZ_JBHVFF010000013.1:0-58931 GCF_042801895.1 Streptomyces sp. NPDC057543
CGACGACGCACAGCGCGAGTTCGACGACTTCAACCCGTTCTAGAACGTTCAGCAGCCGCATTTCCAGTAAATCGAGGCGATATCGCCGGACGGGTCTGTTCCGTTATCCGTCCGGCGGCCCGAAAATGCTCTCGGTGTCAACCGTTCGGCGAAGCCGCACCCGCTCAAGGGTGATTCACGCCGCTCAACCGTGTGGTTTCGGTCACCCGTCCGCGGGGTGTCAATTCCGGTATTCGCCCTGGTCGCAGGGGAACGCGAGGTTTCCATACGGCATGCTGCGGCCGACGTCCACCTTGCGAGACGATAACGGAGAGTGCAACCATCGCTTTATCTCCCAGCCCCCCGCAAGGTAGGTCGTCCGTGTCTGCTCAGCACATAGCGAAAGCCCGAACCACGGCAGTCGTGCTCGCCGGCGGTACCGGCCAGCGCGTGGGTCTGTCCATCCCCAAGCAGCTGCTGAAGATCGCAGGCAAGGCTGTCATCGAGCACACGCTGTCGATCTTCCAGCAGGCCGACTCCATCGACGACATCATCGTGCTGATGGCTCCGGGCTACGTGCCTGATGTGGAGAAGGTCGTCACCAAGGCCGGACTCACCAAGGTCACCAAGGTGATCGAGGGCGGATCCACCCGTAACGAGACCACCGAGCGCGCCATCGCGGCCCTCGGCGAGGGCCTGGCCGAGGGCGAGGACCGCAACGTCCTGTTCCACGACGCCGTGCGACCGTTGCTGTCGCAGCGCGTCATCAAGGACTGCGTCGACGCCCTGGACCGCTACCAGGCGGTCGACGTCGCCATCCCGTCCGCGGACACGATCATCGTGACCCGCACCCACGGCGGCGACGGCGAGTTCATCACCGATGTGCCCGACCGCTCCCGGCTGCGCCGCGGCCAGACGCCGCAGGCCTTCAAGCTCTCCACGATCCGCCGGGCGTACGAGGTCGCCGCGGGTGACCCGAACTTCCAGGCCACCGACGACTGCTCGGTCGTTCTGAAGTACCTCCCCGATGTGCCGATCTACGTCGTCGCGGGCGACGAGTACAACATGAAGGTCACTCAGCCCGTCGACGTCTTCATTGCGGACAAGCTCTTCCAGCTGGCCTCCACGGCCGTCCCGCAGCCGACCGACGACGCCGCGTACCGCGAACTGCTCACCGGCAAGACCCTCGTCGTCTTCGGTGGCTCGTACGGCATCGGCGCGGACATCGCGACCCTCGCCGAGTCCTACGGCGCCACCGTCTACGCCCTGGGCCGCTCCACCACCGGTACGCACGTGGAGAACCCGGAGCACGTCGACGACGCGCTCTCCAAGGCGTACGCGGACACCGGCCGCGTCGACTACGTGATCAACACCGCGGGCGTGCTCCGCATCGGCAAGCTGGCCGAGACGGACAACACGACCATCCAGGAAGCGCTGAACGTCAACTACCTGGCGCCGGTGCAGATCGCCCGTGCCTCGTACAAGTACCTCGCCCAGACCAAGGGGCAGCTGCTGCTCTACACCTCCAGCAGCTACACCCGGGGCCGCGCGGAGTACAGCCTCTACTCGTCCACCAAGGCCGCCATGGTGAATCTCACCCAGGCGCTCTCGGACGAGTGGGCGAGCGACGGCGTGCGGGTGAACTGCGTGAATCCCGAGCGCACCGCCACGCCGATGCGCACCAAGGCGTTCGGGGACGAGCCCGCGGGTACGCTGCTGTCCTCCGAGGCGGTTGCCAGAACCTCCCTCGACGTCCTGCTGTCCGAGATGACCGGCCATGTCATCGACGTACGCCAGCAGGACCCGACCCGTGGAGCTTCCGAGGCGTCGGGCTTCGAACAGGCCCTGGCCGCTGTCCTTGACCGACAGACCGATGTGTAATACTGCTTGACAATCGACTATTCGGACCCCTGTAGACGCCCGCGAGCGAACTGCAGGGGTCCGAATTCGTGAAGCTCCGGCTTCACATTTCCCTCGCAAGGTAATCAGTCGGCACCCTCGGGAGCGGTACTTCGTGATTTCGAAAGCCATTCGAATGGCTCGTGTGGGCAGCGGTTCGGAGCTGGCCGCCGCTCTTCTCATGGCCCTGGGGTTCCCGTGCGTCATGCTCGCGGCGATAATCCCCAATCTCTGGTTCTTCGCCGGCGCCGCCGCGGTGACATATCTGGCCGACCAGTATCTGCATCACTGCGGCAGTTATCTGCTCAACCGGCTTGCCGCGGTCCGTGCAGGGCTCTCGATCCGCTTCCTGGTCCG
This sequence comes from Streptomyces sp. NPDC057543, assembly GCF_042801895.1. Lineage (NCBI taxonomy): Bacteria > Bacillati > Actinomycetota > Actinomycetes > Kitasatosporales > Streptomycetaceae > Streptomyces > Streptomyces sp. NPDC057543. Next base: position 2,236 of record NZ_JBHVFF010000013.1, read on the forward strand.
CCAGCTGCTGCTGATCCTGCTGCTCTCCCGCATGGGGTACGGAGAGCAGACGCTGTTCTATGTGACGGTCGCCTGTCTGCTGGCTTTCTATGGTCTCCAGGCACCGCAGAGCGCGGCGGTCACCCTCATCAGGCTCCGGCGCAAGCTCCCGGTGATCACGCGCAACGTCGACCTGGAGCAGGTGCGGATCCCGGACGCCCCGCCGTCGCTGTTGGTGAACCGCCCCGCGGAGAAGATGCTCCATCTGGACATCTTCGCGATGGTGGGTGTGCTGGTCGCGGTCGAGACCGATACGAACGGCTTCGCCTACGCCGGCCTGGCCATCACATTGGTTCTCGCGGCCTGCTACCTGGCGGCGCTCCTGCCGTACATCCGCCCGAAGCGGCTCGTGGCGCCCGAGGCCGAGGTGCTGCGCGCGGTGGACACCTGGCTGGGGGAGTACAAGCCGACCGTGGCGCTCTACTTCTCCGGCTCCAAGGACTCGGCCTACCAGGTCAATATGTGGCTGGAGACCATGGCGCAGCTCGACGGGCGTCCGCTCATCCTGCTGCGCGAGCGCGCGATACTTCCTCAGCTGAACACGACGTCGGTGCCGGTGCTCTGCGTGCCCGGCGGTGTGCACCTGATGAACCTGAACCTCTCGTCGGTAAGGGTCGCGCTCTACGCGGCCAACGTCGGCAAGAACATCCACCTGCTCCGGGTGCCGACCATGAAGCATGTCTTCATCGGCCACGGCGACAGCGACAAGCTCGCCAGCGTCAACCCGTACAGCAAGGCCTACGACGAGGTGTGGACCGCGGGCCGGGCCGGCCGTGACCGTTACGCGCTGGCCGATGTCGGTGTGCGCGACGAGGACATTGTCGAGGTGGGCCGCCCGCAGCTGGCCACCATCCAGTCGTGGACCGGCACGCCGAAGAACCCGATCCCGACCGTGCTGTACGCCCCCACCTGGGAGGGCTGGGACGACAATCCGGGCAACACCTCGCTGCTGCTGGCCGGCGAGAACATCGTCAAGCGGCTGCTGAATTCCGAGAAGCCGGTCCGGCTGCTCTACAAGCCGCACCCCTTCACGGGCACCCGCAGTGCCAAGGCCAAGGCCGTGCACCAGCGGATCACCGCGATGATCGAGAAGGCCGCAGTCGAGCGCGCGGCCGACCCCCGCTGGGCGAAGGAATTGGCGGCGCTCCAGGCGGTGCGGACCGAGGCGCGGGCCGAGCTGGCCCGTATCGAGGCGCGGCTCGCGGTGCTGTCGAGCGGCGGCCACGCGGCGGGGGACGAGGCCGAGATGTCTCGCGACTCGCTGGCCGACCCGGCGCGCGAGGCCGAGATCGCGCGGCTCAAGGACGAGTGGAACGCCGCTTCCTGGCGCGCGCTGGACTGGTGGGAGCACAAGGTCATCACGGGCGCCCGGATGCGGCTGTACGACTGCTTCAACGAGTCGGACGCCATGGTCTCGGACATCTCCAGCGTGGTGTCGGACTTCATCGCGAGCGGCAAGCCGTACGCGGTCACCGATTCGGCGGGGCTAGGCGAGGACGAATTCCGTCGGCAGAACACCGCGGTCCGTGCCGCGATCGTCCTGTCCAATGCCGCGACCGAGCTGGACGCCCTGCTCACGGCGGTGGTGGAACCTGCCGCGGACACCATGGCGGCAGACCGGCGCGAACTGAAGGAGTACCTCCTCGGCCCGGACGAGCCCACCTCGATCGTGCAGTTCGACCTGGCCGTGAAGGCGCTCGCAGCCAAGTCGGAGGCCAGGAACGAAGGTCTGGCGAGAAACCTCGGCGAACCCGTGAACAGCTGAGGAACCGCCTGATTCGTATACATGATCCAACTGGCCCGGCGTAACCCCCAAAGGGTTGCGCCGGGCCTTTTGTGATGAAGGTCACTCTTTGGGGGTGCAGTGCCGGGCAACCAACGCCCGAGGGCGACTGTCTTCTGTTGATGTGAACGAGATGCCAATTCCTGACGTAACCGTGATCATTGGCGCATATGAGGCAATGCCCTATCTCAAGCGCTGCCTCGAATCGGTCGAGACGCAGACCATCGGTGCCCAACGGATCGAGATCGTGGCGGTCGATGACGGTTCGACCGATGGCACCGGTGAGTACCTGGAGGAGTTCGCGGCCCGCTCCGCGGTTCCGACCCGGGTGGTCAGGCAGGAGAACTCCGGCGGCCCCAGTGGGCCGCGCAACGTGGGTCTCGGCATGGCGAGGGGGCGCTATGTGTTCTTCCTCGACGCGGACGACTACTTCGGCGACGAGGCCCTGGAGCGGATGGTCGCCATGGCCGACCGGGCGCACACCGACGTGGTGCTCGGCAAGGTGGTCGGGGTCAATCGCGGGGCGCCCCGGTCGATGTGGACAGCCACCAAGGAGCGGGTCAACGTATACAACTCCAAGGTCATTTACACGCTGAGTGCGCAGAAACTCTTCCGGCGTGAACTGCTGGAGCGAATCGATCTGAGATTCGATGAGAAGCTCAAGACCGGCGAGGACGCGCTCTTCACCATGGAGACGTATCTGCGAGGTTCCGGAGTCTCCGTCATATCGAATTACACCTGCTATCACCTGGTCGGCCGGGACGACGGAAAGCACGTCACCAAGAGCGGTACCTATGAATGGCGCTTCGACTCCATGAGGGCCATGATGGCGCTCATTCACCGGCTCGAACCCGCCGGGCCGAAGCGGGACTTCCTGATGGTCCGTCCCTTTACGGTCGGGATGCTGCAGCAGTTCGGTCCTGTCTTCCTCCGGGACTCCGAAGAGGTCCGACGCCACAAGATGGCGCTCGCGGCGCCGCTCATGGAAACGTACTGGAACGACGGGGTGGCCCGCCTGATCAAGGTCGCCGAGAGGCTGCGACTCGCCGCTGTCGCGGCGGGCCGGGCCGACGTGCTGGTGGACATACTGACGTATCTGCAGGCGAAGACTGTTCCAGATGTGGTCGGTTCACGAAAGGGGGACAAGCTCTTCCTTGCGTACCCGCACTTCCGGCGCCGTTCGAGCGGTCTCTCGGCGTCCGATTTCGAGGTCACCGTGCCCGACTGGCACGACGGCAAGCGCATCGAGAAACCCAAGGTCGTGGCCCGCAAAGCGTCACTGTCGCGGCGTGTCGCCCGGCGTATGCGGCGGGACGTACGACGCTGGAAGTCGAGGCTCAGCATGGGCTGAGCGGACCCGACCCGCCTGACTCCGTATGTGCGTTCCGATCTCGCTCGCGAGTTGACGCATGACGAATTGCGCAGTAATTCTCAGTAAAGTCGCCTCGCAGGTCGCAGCCGCGACAAGACCGATATCTCAACCATGAGGACTGGTCACGTGAAGGCTCTCGTACTGTCCGGGGGGGCGGGCACCCGCCTGCGTCCCATTACCCACACCTCGGCCAAGCAACTGGTGCCGGTGGCGAACAAGCCCGTGCTGTTCTACGGCCTGGAGGCCATCGCGGAAGCGGGCATCACCGAAGTCGGCATCATCGTGGGCGACACCGCCCAGGAGATCCGTGAGGCGGTCGGCGACGGTTCACGGCTCGGCATCGAGGTCACGTACATCCCGCAGGACGAGCCGCTCGGTCTTGCCCACGCGGTACTGATCGCACGTGACTTCCTGGGGGACGACGACTTCGTCATGTACCTCGGTGACAATTTCATCGTCGGCGGGATCACCGGTCTGGTGGAGCAGTTCCGCACGGACAAGCCCGATGCGCAGATCCTGCTGACCCAGGTGCCCAACCCGACCTCCTTCGGAGTCGCGGAGCTCGACGCCGACGGCCGGGTGGCGGCCCTGGAGGAGAAACCGAAGGAGCCCAAGAGCGATCTGGCGCTCGTCGGGGTCTACCTCTTCACCCCCGCCATCCACAAGGCCGTCCGCTCGATCGAGCCCTCCTGGCGCGGTGAGCTGGAGATCACCCACGCCATCCAGTGGCTGATCGACCAGAAGCGGGACGTCCGCTCCACCACGATCCGCGGGTACTGGAAGGACACCGGCAACGTCACCGACATGCTGGAGGTCAACCGGACCGTCCTGGAGACCATCGAGCCGTCCCACGAGGAAGCCGAGGTCGACGAGGAGAGCGAGATCATCGGCCGGGTGCGGATCGAGGCGGGCGCCAAGGTCAGCGGCAGCCGCATCGTCGGGCCCGCGATCATCGGCTCCCGGTCGGTGATCAGCGGTGCGTACGTCGGCCCGTTCACCTCGGTCTCGGAGGACTGCCGGATCGAGGACAGTGAGATCGAGTACTCCATCGTTCTGCGGGGCGCGTCCGTCGCCGGTGTCCGACGCGTGGAGGCGTCGCTCATCGGCCGTGATGTCGAAGTGACCCCCGCACCCCGTTCCCCCTCCGCCCACCGGCTTGTGCTCGGCGACCACAGCAAGGTGCAGATCTCTTCATGACCACGAACATCCTGGTGACCGGCGGCGCCGGCTTCATCGGCTCGCACTACGTCCGCACGGTGCTCGGCCCCGAGGGCCCCGGTGACATCGCCGTCACCGTGCTCGACAAGCTCACCTACGCGGGGAACCCGGCCAACCTCGACGAGGTGCGCGACCACCCCGGCTTCGCGTTCGTGCAGGGCGACATCTGCGACACCGAGCTGGTTGCCGAGCTGATGGCCGAGCACGACCAGGTCGTGCACTTCGCCGCCGAGTCCCATGTGGACCGCTCCATCGACGGCGGCGCCGAATTCGTCCGTACGAACGTCGTGGGCACCCACACCCTGATCCACGCCGCGTACCTGGCCGGAGTCAAGACCTTCGTGCACATCTCCACCGACGAGGTCTACGGCTCCATCGACGAGGGCTCCTGGCCCGAGACCGATCCGCTCGCGCCCAACTCGCCGTACTCCGCGGCCAAGGCGTCCAGCGACCTGATCGCGCTGTCGTACCACCGCACCCACGGCCTCGACGTGCGGGTGACCCGCTGCTCCAACAACTACGGGCACCACCACTTCCCCGAGAAGGTCATCCCGCTCTTCGTCACCAACCTGCTGGACGGCAAGACGGTCCCGCTGTACGGCGACGGCGCCAACGTCCGCGACTGGCTCCATATCGACGACCACGTCCAGGGCATCGAACTGGTCCGCACGAAGGGCCGGGCCGGCGAGGTCTACAACATCGGCGGCGGCACCGAGCTCTCCAACAAGGAGCTCACGGGCCTGCTGCTGGACGCCTGCGCAGCCGACTGGGACACCAGCGTCACCCACGTCGAGGACCGCAAGGGCCACGACCGCCGCTACTCCGTCGACTGCACCAAGATCCGCGAGGAGCTCGGCTACGAGCCCCGCAAGGACTTCCGCACCGGCCTCGCCGAGACCGTGCAGTGGTACCGCGACAACCGCGCCTGGTGGGAGCCGCTGAAGGACAGGGCCGCGCTGTGAGCGCCCTCTGGCTGGTCACCGGAGCCGCCGGGATACTGGGGCGGGATGTCCTGGCCCGGCTCGCCGGTGAGGACGTCAGGGCGGTCGCCGCGGACCGGGCGGCCATGGACATCGCCGACCCCGGATCGGTGTGGGCCGGCTTCGAGAAGTACCGCCCCGCCGTCGTGGTGAACTGCGCCGCCTGGACCGCTGTCGACGACGCCGAGTCCCAGGAGGAGGCCGCGCTGCGGGTCAACGGCACGGGCCCCGGGGTCCTCGCCGCGGCCTGCCGCGAACACGGCGCCGTCCTCCTCCAGGTCTCCACCGACTACGTCTTCGCCGGGGACGGCCGGAAGCCCTACGCCGAGGACGGCCCCACCGCACCGCGCAGCGCCTACGGCCGCACCAAACTGGTCGGCGAGCGAGCGGTGCAGGACACCCTGCCGGACACGGGGTACGTGGTGCGTACAGCCTGGTTGTACGGCGCGGGCGGCGGAAACTTCGTCCGTACGATGATCAAGCTGGAGGGCGTCAAGGAGACCCTCGACGTGGTGGACGACCAGCGCGGACAGCCCACCTGGACCGTCGATCTTGCGGACCGCCTGGTCCGGCTCGGACAGGCCGCCCTCGCGGGCACCGCCCCCGCGGGCGTCTACCACGGCACCAGCGGCGGCGAGACGACCTGGTTCGGCTTCACCCGGGAGATCTTCCGGCTGCTCGGCACCGATCCGGCGCGCGTCCGCCCCACGACCAGCGAGGCCTTCGTACGGCCGGCTCCCCGGCCCGCGTTCAGTGTGCTGGGACACGACCGCTGGGCAGTGGCCGGAATCGAACCGATCCGGGATTGGCGGGCGGCGCTGCAAGAGGCATTTCCGGCACTCCTCGCAGCAGAGCGGTCGTGATCGTCGAATGATCGTATCGACAGTCAAGTCCGCAGAATTCCAAAACTCTGAACAATGAAGGTTCACCTAGGGGAGAATGCTTACATCACCGTGCGGTCATGAGGTAACTTCGCCGGGGACCAGACCAGTTGGTTTCCTCCGAAGGGCTGCTCCACGTGAACCGCCATGACTTTCTGCGTCATTTGCATCGTGTCTACCGTCCTCGGAACTATTTGGAGATCGGGGTCAACGACGGAAGAAGCCTGGCTCTCTCGCGAGTGCCGTCCGTCGCCATCGACCCCGCATTCCGTGTGGTGACGGACATCAGCTGCGACGTGCACCTGGTCAAGGCGACGAGCGACGATTTCTTCGCCCGCAAGGACCCGCTGCTGCACCTGCGCAACGGCCGCAACCCGTTCCGCGCCCTGGCCCGTCGTGATCCGCTCAATGTGATCGGCGGGGACCCGAAACTGGAGCTCGCCTTCATCGACGGCATGCACCTTTTCGAGTACGCCCTGCGTGACTTCATGAATGTCGAGAAGCACGCCCGCTGGTCGAGTGTGATCGTGCTGGACGACATGCTGCCGCGCGATGTCGACGAGGCGGCCCGCGACCGGCACACCAAGTTCTGGGCCGGCGATGTGTACAAGGTGGTGCAGGTGCTGCGCCGCTACCGTCCCGACCTGCTGGTCGTCGAGGTGGACACGGCACCGACCGGTGTGGTCGCCGTGTTCGGCGCCAACCCGGAGAGCAACATCCTGAAGCACGCGTACGACAAGATCATCGAGGAGTACGTCGTTCCCGATCCGCAGGACGTACCCGACGAAGTGCTGGTACGGAAGAACGCCGTCCAGCCCGAGGCGCTGCTCGGCGCCGATTTCTGGCCGGCCCTCTCCCGCGCCCGCAACCTGCGCCGCCCGCGCTCGGCGTTCGCGCCCCTGCGTAAGCGCATCGAGGCCGTGACGGGCTGACAGGCGACCGGGTCGTCCGTCCGAGATCAGGCTGCCCTCTCCGAGGCCTGACCGGTCCGAGACCAGTACGAAGCCCCCGTGATCCGTAGGGACCAAGGGGGCTTCGGCGTTCCCGCCCGGGCGCTCAGCCGCGGGCGCGCAGCTCGGCGTAGTACGCCTGGCAGGCCTCGTACGACGGCAGCAGGCCCTGCTTCTCGGCCTCGGCCAGTGAGGGGGCCGCGGCGTCCTTGTCGGACAGTAGCGGGGTGATCCCCTCCGGCCACTCGATGCCCAGCTCGGGATCGAGCGGGTTGATGCCGTGCTCGCGGCCGGGCGCGTAGCCCTCGGAGCACAGATAGACGACCGACGCGTCGTCCGTCAGGGCCATGAAGGCGTGGCCGAGGCCCTCGTCGAGATAGACGGCGTGGTGATCCGCGTCGTCGAGCCGGACGGCCTCCCACCGCTTGTACGTGGGGGAGCCAACCCGGATGTCCACGATGACGTCGAGCACCGCGCCGCGTACACACTTGACGTACTTGGCCTGACCCGGCGGCACATCGGCGAAGTGGACACCGCGCAGGGTGCCCCGGCTGGAGAGGGAGAAGTTGGCCTGTGCGAGCCGCAGCGTGTGTCCGACGGCCTCGCTGAGTTCCGATGCCTTGAACAACTCGTGGAAGCTGCCGCGGCTGTCCGGGAAGACCTTGGGCTCATACACCCAGGCGCCTGGGATGGAGAGCTGCCGCATGCGATCACGTCCTTGTTCGGTGTGTTTGGTGCTGGTGCTGGTGCTGGTGTTGTTGGTAGTGGGCCGCCTCGTCGGGGGAGACGGTGGATCTTGCGGGTATGGATCAGCCGATGAGCCGGCCGGCGAGGCGGCGGGCCCGCTTACGACCCTGCGGGGGGAGCCTGCGCACGATCGGGCTGCCGACGGTGCGCAGCACCCGGCGCAGAGTCGCCTTACGGCGTTGCGCGACCAGACCGGCCGTGATCGTGTGCGCGGCCTCGGGCAGCGCCGGATCCAGCTGGATCCGGCCGCCCCCGCCGACGGTGACGTCGCAGAGGCTCAGCGCTGGGCTCTTCTCGCCGTCCAGCCGGACGGAGAGCTTCCAGGCGCCCGCTGCGACGCCGGGGGCGCGGCTCGGCACCCTGAGATGGGCCCGGCCCACTGCCGGGTGCAGCACCGTACGCACCGTGTGCACGGCCGAGCCGGTTCCCCCGGCCGGACTCAGGACCAGCTGGACGTCGGATGCGGCGGTGGTGCTGGTCGTGAAGAGGTCCAGCCGGAGTTCGGGCCGACGGCCCGCCGTCCGCAGCACGGGGCGGCCGTCCAGGTAGGTGGCAAGCTTCTTGCTGCGGCGGCCCACATCGAGCGTGAGGTTGCCGTGCGGTTCGGTGAAGTACGGGATGACGCCACGGGCCGGCGAGCCGAGCGACGCGGGCAGGCAGGCGGCGTCCACCTCGGGGGCGCGGTCGGCTCCCAGCCTCGCCTTGCGGACCAGGCCCAGGCCGCGCAGCGGCACCCAGACGTCCCAGAAGCCGCGGGAGACCCGGCCGCGGCCCTTGACCGCCTCCGAGGTCACGTGACCGCTGCCGCGCAGGACGATCTCGCAGGCTCCGTCGCCGAGGTCATCGGTCTGCGCGGTGAACTTCGCGGGGCAGGGCCACTCGACGGCCGTCTCGCGGTTGCGCAGCGACAGTTCGGCGGAGAAACCGTCGATGTCATCGGTGACGTCCAGGAGTTCGTCCTGGGCCAGCAGCCCGCCGCCGGTGTCCGGGTGCAGGAAGTAGCGGCCGTCGCGGCGCAGCAGCTTCACCGGCTCCTCGTCGTCGCCCTGGACCAGCCGGGCGGTCACGGTGAGAGCGACGCGGCCGTCCGGCTGCCAGGCGAACTCCTCCAGACGGGCCGACGCCTTGACGGACCCGGCGAACCGGGCGATCCGTAGCAGCCCCTCCCGGTCGTCCCTGCGCAGGAGCGTGGAGCGGATCCGCAGCAGTGGGCCGAGGCCGTCGTGCACCCCGTCGCCCATGAAGTCGATGGCCAGCGGCCTGATCGCGTCGCACATCTCCTGGAAGAACTCGGGCTGGTACTTCATCACCGCGGGCTCGCTGAGCCGGCTCAGCATCTCGACGCGGTAGAAGCGGCGGAGCAGCAGATCCCGGAACTCGCCCGGCTCGGTGTTCTCCATCACGACGTCCAGGACTTCACGGAGGTTCCCGTAGTACTGAGCCGGGACGATCCTGGTGGATCCCGCGTTCTTGCCGTCGTCGCGCCGGGAGTAGTAGTAGCAGGTGTAGTTGCCGAGGATCGAAACGACCTCGGCGGGGAAGTACGCCTGCATCATGTAGAGCTGGTCCTCGAGCCGGCGCTTGCCCTCGGGGTAGGCGATGCCGTTCTCGCGGAGGAACTCCGTACGGAACATCTTGTGCGGTGTGAGGCTGTCGTACAGCGGCGCGTCGCGCAGGTTGCACTTCTCGCGGTTCTTCTTGAACACGCCGTGCGGGACACCGCGGAAGTTGCTGGCCACCTTGCCGATGACGATGTCGGAGCCGTTGCGGTGGCCCATCTCGTACAGCCGGCGCAGGGCGTCGGAGGCGAGATGGTCGTCCTGGTCGACGAACTGGACGTACTCGCCCTTCGCCTCGGCCACACCGATGTTGCGGGGCTTTCCGGGCCATCCGGAGTTGGGGATGGTGATCACCCGGAAATGAGGGTGTTCCACCGCCAGCTTTTCGAGCCGTTCGGGAGTGTCGTCCGTGGAACCATCGTTCACGAAGAGAACTTCGAACTCCGCTGCGGGGAGAGACTGCTTCAGAAGCGACTCGATGCAGGGGTCGATGTACTTGCCCGGGTTGTATACCGGAATGACGACACTTACTTTGACTGGCATCGCTGCTGTCCCATGTCTGGTAGGTCCCTGAAGATGACGGGGGATGCGGGGCCGACACTGCTACTGCCGAAAATGGGGGGAGGGGCCGCCGCCACGCACCCTATCGGCTGTTAGATGAGTGAGACGTTCCGATGGTTGCATCAGCCGGCGGGCACGGGTTTTCTCCACGACTTCGCCCGGTGCGGATGCGCGTCGCCAAGAAGTCAATCATTCGATATGAGTAATGAATGTGAACGCTGACGCGGCGGTCGATCTTATTTACGGGGACACCCGGCCGGAGAGGCCGTGTGCGGGGCCGTCGGCGGACACGCAGGGTGCGGACGGGCCGCGGAGCCGCCCATGCGTCCACGGGGCGGAACGCACAGGCGCCCGTCCGGCCGCTCGCGTAGATTGCGAGGACCGGGCGGAGGCCGAATCATTGGGGAAATACGTGTCAGGGGCAAGGCAGGGCGTCGCAGAGGCCCGCAGGATCGTGGTCAAGGTCGGTTCCTCATCCCTCACCACCGCGGCCGGCGGCCTCGACGCGGATCGCGTCGACGCGCTCGTCGACGTACTCGCCAGGGTGAGGAGCGGTGGGGAGCGCGAGATCGTGCTCGTCTCCAGCGGCGCCATCGCGGCCGGGCTCGCCCCGCTCGGGCTGCTCCGCCGGCCCAAGGACCTGGCCAGGCAGCAGGCCGCGGCCAGCGTCGGCCAGGGGCTGCTCGTCGCCCGTTACACCGCCTCCTTCGCCCGGTACGGCGTGCGCGTCGGCCAGGTGCTGCTCACCAGCAACGACACCAGCCGCCGCGCCCACTACCGCAACGCCTACCGCACCCTCGACCAGCTCCTGGACATGGGCGCGCTCCCGGTCGTCAACGAGAACGACACCGTCGCCACCGACGAGATCCGGTTCGGCGACAACGACCGCCTCGCGGCGCTCGTCGCCCATCTCGTCCGCGCCGATCTCCTGGTCCTCCTCTCCGACGTGGACGGGCTGTACGACGGCGACCCGAGCAGTCCGGGCAGCTCGCGGGTCGCCGAAGTGGCCGGGCCCGAGGACCTCGCGGGCGTCACCATCGGCAGCGCGGGGAAGGCGGGCGTCGGCACCGGGGGCATGGTCACCAAGGTCGAGGCCGCCCGGATCGCCACGGCCGCCGGAGTCCCCGTCGTCCTCACCTCGGCGAGCCGGGCCGCCGACGCCCTGGCCGGACGCGACACCGGTACGTACTTCCACCGCACCGGACGACGGTCGGCGGACCGGCTGCTCTGGCTCGCCCACGCCTCCACGCCGCAGGGCTCGCTGACCCTGGACGACGGGGCCGTACAGGCGGTCGTCGAACGGCACAGCTCGCTGCTGCCCGCCGGAATCGCCGCGGTCGAGGGCGAGTTCACCGCGGGCGACCCGGTGGAACTGCGTGACCTCGAAGGCCGCCCCCTGGCCCGCGGACTCGTCAACTTCGACGCCAAGGAGATCCCGCAGCTGCTCGGCCGCTCCACCCGCGACCTGGCACGCGAACTCGGTCCGGCATATGAGCGCGAGGTCGTACACAGGGACGATCTCGTCCTCCTGCACCCCTGACAGACGCCCTGAAACGGCTGAAAGTCCAGCCTCAGGGCGGAGACCTTCACGAAAACGGCCCCATCCTCGGCCGCGGACTGGTCAACTTTGTCTCGGGGGCACAGCGGGGTACAGCACAGCAAACGCATTCACAGGAGGCCGCCGGTGAGACGAGCGCGCCCGGGGGCGCCGCCCCGAGGAACGGGTGGCCGGGCCCTGACCAGCGTCGGAGCAGGTATCGGCTTCGACGGGAGACGGTCCGACGAGAGACGGTCCATGGACCGTGCGGACGACCGGACCACGCGGTCCGAGCCGGCCGGGGCGGAGGAGGAACGCACTCCGTCGAGACTCTGGCACATCACGCTCAGCGTCTCGGGCACCGCGATTCCGCTGAAGGAGGTCAGACGCGGGCTCGAACAACTCGCGCACGACCACCCCTTCCTGCTGACCAGCCGGTACGCCAACGACCACGCGGAGATCCGCTACTGGGAAGAGGCCCGTGATCTGCACGACGCGGCGGCCGTCGCGCTGCGGCTCTGGGGAGAGCACCGCTCCACCGCCAAGCTTCCGCCCTGGGAGATCGTCGGCCTGGAGGTCATCGACCGCGAGACGTACCACCAGCGCGTCGCCGAGGGATACGGACCGCCCCCGGCCGCCCCGGTCGGCGTTCACCCGTACTGAGCATGGCGACGGTTCCGGGGCGGTCATCCTCGGGGTGGTTGTTTTCGGGACGGCTGGTTTTCGGGACGGCTGTCTTCGGGGTGGTCGTCGCGTGTCGCGGAGCAGTCCCGGGGGTCGTTCTGGAGCGGCCGTCCCGCATCCCGGAAGACGGGCTCGGGGGCAGTTGTCTCGCATCACGGAAACGGCCTCGGGGCAGTTGTCTCGCATCACGGAAACGGCCTCGGGGCAGTTGTCTCGCATCACGGGATACGTGAGGGATGCCCGCAGTGTGCGCACTACTCTGCGGGCATGACCACGTTCTCGCCGTACGACAACATGTCCCCGGTCGCCCAGGCCGCCTACCGGGCACGCTCCGCCGCCGCCGACCTCTCGCCGCTGCCGCGCGCGGCGAAGGACGATGCGCTGCTGGCGATCGCGGACGCGCTGGAGGTGCGGACGAGCGAGATCGTCGAGGCCAATGCCGAGGACGTCGCCCGCGCCCGCGAGGCCGGGACCAGCGAGTCGATCGTCGACCGGCTCACCCTCACCCCGGAGCGGATCCGCGCCATCGCCGCCGACGTGCGGGACGTGGCGGCGCTGCCCGACCCGGTCGGCGAGGTCGTCCGCGGCTCGACCCTGCCCAACGGCATCGATCTGCGACAGGTCCGGGTGCCGCTCGGCGTGGTCGGGATCATCTACGAGGCCCGGCCCAATGTGACGGTCGACGCCGCAGCCCTCTGCCTGAAGTCGGGCAATGCCGTCCTGCTGCGCGGCTCGTCCTCCGCGTACGCCTCGAATGTCGCGCTGGTACGGGTGCTGCGGGACGCCGTCGGCGGCTCCGGTCTCCCGGCCGACGCGGTGCAGTTGGTGCCGGGCGAGAACCGCGACTCGGTGCGGGAACTGATGCGGGCCCGCGGCCTCGTCGACGTCCTCATTCCGCGCGGCGGTGCCTCGCTGATCCGCACGGTGGTCGCGGAGTCCACCGTTCCGGTCATCGAGACCGGCACCGGCAACTGCCACGTGTATGTGGACGCGCAGACCGACCTCGACATGGCCGTCGACATCCTGATCAACTCCAAGGCGCAGCGTCCGAGCGTCTGCAACGCCGCCGAGACGCTCCTGGTCCACAAGGACGTCGCCGCGGACTTCCTGCCGCGCGCCCTGGAGGCGCTGGCCGACGCCGGGGTGACCGTGCACGGCGACGAGCGGGTCCTCGAATACGCCGAGGGGTCCAAGGCCACCGTGGTGGCGGCGACGCCGGAGGACTGGGAGACCGAGTACCTCTCCTACGACATCGCCGCGGCCGTCGTGGAGTCGCTGGACGCGGCCGTCGCCCACATCCGGCTCTGGTCCTCCGGCCACACCGAGGCGATCGTCACCACGTCGCAGGCTGCCGCCCGCCGGTTCACTCAACTGGTGGATTCCACGACGGTCGCCGTGAACGCGTCCACCCGCTTCACCGACGGCGGCCAGTTCGGCTTCGGAGCCGAGATCGGCATCTCCACCCAGAAGCTGCACGCCAGGGGCCCGATGGGGCTGCCGGAGCTCACCTCGACGAAGTACATCGTCACGGGTGACGGCCACGTACGGTGACCGTCCGCGTGCGGTGAATATTGTCGGCTCCCTGCCCAGAACGACCCGGCGGGTCTAGTCTGGAGTGGTGCCGGACGACGTGGGGGGCAGGCCGTTCCCGGACGGCTGGGAGCCCGACGACGACCGCGGGGGCGCGGACGAGGACTTCGCCTCCGTGGTGTTCGACGAGGACTTCGTACGGGCCGCCGAGATCCATGAACCCACCGCCGTCGAGCGGTTGCTGGCGGCTGCGCAGGCGCGCGCCGAGGCCGAGGCGTTCCGTGCGCGGGCCGGCGGTGGCCCGCTGGACGACGAACTCCCCGACGAGGGATACGGGCCGGGCGGCGCATACGCCCGAGGGAGCGCCTACGACGACCCCCTGGACCTTGATGACGACGCGTACGGCACCGGCCCCTACGGGCGCCACGGCGGTGCCCTGCGCCCCTATCGGGGTGCGGCACGCTGGCACCGGCCCGTGGCCTGGCTGCTGGCCGTGCTGATGGGCATCGGAATGGTCGCGCTGGCCTTCAGCGCCGTTTACCGCAACAGCTCGGGCAACCGCCAGGATCCCGCCCCACCGCCCGCCACCACGGGCGTGGACAGCTCCCCGGGACCCGCCCCCAGCGCCATCCCCTCGGCTTCGGCCGGTTACCCCCGCCCCATGGTCTCGGCGGTCCCCCGCACAGGCTGACCTGACGGCGGTTCTCCGGGCACCGGGGCAACTCTCCGGTGGTTCTCCCAGCGGCTCGGCGTTTACCTCGGTCGTAATCGACCTACCCTGAAGGTGTGACCCCTCTCTACGAGGGGGCTTCTCACTCGTCCGTACATGCGCAGTCATGCGACGTCATGCGAACTCATGACGGGCAGGCCCTGTCCGAAGCCACTCGGCCGAAGCAGAGCGATGCGTTTCGGCCCCGGTCGGTGACGTGGAGTCGGGAGAAGTCATGGCAGACCGTGGAGAACCACCAGAAGGTCCGCCCGAGAACGCACCGGGCGGCGGTGAGGACGAGTACCGGTCACTCGTTTTCGACGAGTCGTTCGTACGTGCTGCACGGCTGAAGGAATTCTCCGCCGAGGAACGCATGGGGGACCACGCCCGCGCCGTACGCAGCCTCCCGCCCCGGAGCCTCCGAGCCGGTTCCAGAGCCGCCATCGCCCTGGTCCTCCTGATCGCCCTGGCCTTCGCGACGGCCGTGTACATGGGCTTCCGTCATCCCTACCAGTCGCCCGTCGGCAGAAGGGCCGAGACCCTCAGATCGACCGTCGTACCCCTGGCCCCCGGGTCCGCCGTGCCTGGCGGAACACCCGCAGATCTCCTTGCGAAGAGCCCCGCCGCGCAGTTCGCAAAAGGTGCCGCAGGCATCAACCTCCCTGCGATCCGGGCAACGGACAACTTCTCGGACAGCCAGGTGGCGGCGGCCCTGAGCACGGTCAAGGACTACCTGGTGGCATCCTCGCTCGACCCCGACGTCCTCACCGGCCATGCGGTGCGGCCGGTGGAACTGCTGCTGGACCCGGACCAGACGGCCCAGTTCGACCGCAGTATGACCCGGCCGGACGACGACGGACAGCATGCCCCGACCGGCTGGCTGGTGCGGTTCGACCCGGCGAAGGTGGCGCTGGCCGGTCCGGACATCCGGGTCCGGGGCACCCTGAGCTACACCGAGGCGGGGTCGGACACCCTGGAAGTGGTGTCGGACCACACCTTCACCTACACGCTCCGCCCGGCCACCCCGGGACCCCAACGGGCGGACGGCGCCTCGCTCTTCACCGTACGGCGCGAGTCGGTCTTCCGCTTCGACCGCGAAGACCTGCGGCTGCACCGGCTGGAGGTTCGCACCAGCTATGTCCAGGCCGGACCGCAGGCATGCCCGACGGACACCACCGGTACGCTGCAGCCGCTGCTTGCCGGGCAGCGAGCCGTCTCCCACGGCCCTGCGGGCACCGACCCGTACGCCACGGGCCGGCCGACGGCGGCACTGTGCGGAACGCTGGCGGTCAGCTCCCCGCAGGCCCCGGCGCAGTCCCCGGCCCGTCAGGGTCCCCAGGCTCCTCCGGCCTCGCAGAGCCCGCGGAGCCGTCCGTAGCGCCGTCCTTGCCGGCCGTGCCCCCGCCCTGGCCGGTGAACTTGTCACGGAGCTTGCCACCCAGGTCTCCGGCACCGCCCGCTATGTCGCCGACCAGCTTCATCAGCGGGTCCTTGCTGCTGCGCACCGCGTCCGCGTAGTGCGTCGCGGACTCCCGGAACGAATCGGTCACCGAGGTGTCCTTGTCCTCGTCGCGCCGCGGGTAGTGGCCGTCCATGATCCGCTGGTAGTCGCGGGTCTCGGACCACTTCTTCAGCTCGGCCGCGCGCACCGTGGTGAAGGGGTGCGAACGGGGCAGCAGATTGAGGATCTTGAGCACCGAGTCGCGCAGATCGCCGCCCTTCTCGTACTCGTCGGCCTGGGCGAGGAAGGCGTCCACATTCATCTCGTGCAGATGATTGCCGCCCGCGATCTTCATCAGACCGCGCATCGATGCCTGCAGATCCTGGCCGACGAGCAGTCCTGCCCGGTCGGCCGACAGCTCCGACTTGCGGAACCACTCCCGCAGTGCCGTAACGATCGCCATGATCGCGACATTGCCGAGCGGGATCCAGGCGACCTTCAGCGCGATATTGGTGAGGAACAGCAGGACCGTGCGGTACACGGCGTGACCGGAGAGGGCGTGTCCTACCTCGTGGCCGATGACGGCCCGCATCTCCTCCTCGTCGAGCAGCTCCACCAGCCCCGTCGTCACCACGATGATCGGCTCGTCGAGACCGATGCACATGGCATTGGGCTGCGGGTCCTGGTTGACGTACATCGGCGGGACCTTCTCCAGGTCCAGGATGTAACAGGCGTCCCGCAGCATGTCGTTGAGATGGACGAACTGTGCGTCGCTCACCCGGACGGAGTCGGAGAGGAAGAGCAGTCGCAGGCTCCGCTCGGGCAGCAGACCGCTCAGCGTCTTGAAGACGGTGTCGAAACCGCTCAGCTTGCGCAGGGCCACCAGAGCCGAGCGGTCCGCCGGGTGTTCGTAGGCCCGGGACGAGATCCCTGCGAAGCGCCTGCGCTGCCTGCTCGGCACGTTCTCGCGGCTCTCGTGGCTACTTTCGGTCATGAATGGGCCCCCTGTTCGTACGAGACGTCGCTCGCCCCCTGACAGATCCCAGCGTAGGTGCTGGGGCTACGGTGTGCTGGGGGCTGTGGATAACTGAGGAGACGCCCGACATGCCGCAAACCGTTGCTCTGCTCGCCGCCGCATCCGAGGATCAGGGGCCCGGCAACACGCTCCGCATCGTGCTGCTCGCCTCGCTCGTCGGAGCCGGCCTGCTCGGCTGGTTCCTGCTCCGCGGATACCGCAACGACGACAACAACGACTGAGTCGGCGTGAGCGTGCCCGGGACGCCCGCATACGATGTGCGCGACGTCTTCCTTCCGACTCCCGATCGATAGGTCCTGCCGAAGATGAGCCTCACGAGCACCGCGCACCAGCTGGTCACCCTCGCCGCCGAGGGCGGCGAACACGGTGGCAACCACGAAAGCCTCAGCCCGTATCTCACCGGAGGCGGTGCGTTCGTCGTGCTGCTGCTCCTGCTGTGGATCACCACTCGTTTCAACCGCGACCGCTGAGGCGGAGGCGAACAGCTGTGCCAGTAGGCTCTGCACGCATGGGAGAGCAGGAAGTGCCTACCGGCCACAGAAAGCGCCGAATCGGCGTGATGGGCGGGACATTTGACCCGATTCATCATGGACACCTGGTGGCGGCCAGTGAAGTGGCCGCCCAGTTCCACCTCGACGAGGTGATCTTCGTTCCGACCGGGCAGCCGTGGCAGAAGAGCCACAAGAACGTCTCCCCGGCCGAGGACCGCTATCTGATGACGGTCATCGCGACGGCGTCCAACCCCCAGTTCTCGGTCAGCCGGAGCGACATCGACCGCAGCGGGCCCACGTACACCATCGATACGCTGCGGGATCTGCGCGCGGTCCACGGCGACGCGGACCTCTTCTTCATCACCGGCGCCGACGCGCTCGCCCAGATCCTCACCTGGCGGGACGCCGACGAACTCTTCTCGCTCTCCCACTTCATCGGTGTGACGCGACCGGGGCATGTGCTCACGGACCCCGGACTGCCGGAAGGCGGGGTCTCCCTCGTGGAGGTACCCGCGCTCGCGATCTCGTCCACGGACTGCCGTCAGAGGGTCGCGCAGGGGGAGCCGGTCTGGTACTTGGTGCCGGACGGCGTGGTCCGCTACATCGACAAGCGCCAGCTGTACCGCGGCGAATGAGCCACGCAGAGGGGCACCGGTGAACGACCGACAGAACCCGTACGACCCGTACTACCAGCAGCCGCAGATCGTCGGCTACGACGAGTACGGGCAGCCGGTGTACCAGCAGGCCGGACAGCAGGCGTACGACCCGTATGCGCCTCAACAGCCCGAGCGGCCCCAACAGCCGCAGCAGCAGCCGTATGAGGGCGGGCAGGGGTACGGATACGACCCGTACGCCCAGCCCCAGGCCCAGCAGCCGCAGGCGTACGACCCGTATGGCTCGCAGCCGCCCCAGCAGCCGCAGCCGCCCCAGCAATCGCAGTCGCCTCAGCAGCAGGCCTACGGCGGCTACGACGGTTACGGCTACGACACCGGCCGGCAGCCCGCCGCGGTCGACACAACCCAGCAGTGGAACATCCCGCAGCAGGCCTCCGCGCAGCCCCCGCCTCCGCCCGCACCGGCGCCGGGCACGCAGGAGCCCCGGCCGGAGCGCGACGCCGGGGCCGGGCCGGATGCAGCCGTTCCCGGGCAGCGCCGCGCCGACTACCGCACCGAGCAGTTCTCCTTCATCGAGGAGCCCGACGAGGACTCCGAAGACGTCATCGACTGGCTGAAGTTCACCGAGAGCCGCAGTGAGCGGCGCGAGGAGGCGCGGCGCCGCGGCCGCAACCGCATGGTCGCGCTGATAGTCGTGGTGGTCCTGGTGGTGGTCGGCGGTGTGGGCTACCTCTGGTCCGCCGGAAAGATCCCCGGCCTCTCCGGTTCGGAGAAGGACAACACGGCATCGACGGGCCCGCAGCAGCGGGACGTCATCGTGGTCCATCTGCGCAACACCAAGAAGGGCGGCACCTCCACCGCGCTGCTGGTCGACAATGTGACGACCAAACAGGGCACCACGGTCCTGCTCCCCAACTCGCTCGCGGTCTCCGACGACGAGGGCGTCACGACCACCCTCGGCAAGTCCGTCGAGGACGACGGCACCACCGGCACCCGCGATTCCATCGACACGCTGCTCGGCACGAGAATCAGCGGTACGTGGCGGCTCGACACCCCCTATCTGGAGACCCTCGTCGATCTGGTCGGCCACATCGAGGTCGACACCGACACCGAGGTGCCCGACACGAAGAAGGGCGCCTCCCCCCTGGTGAAGAAGGGCGAGGCACAGACCCTGAGCGGCCAGATGGCCGTCGCGTACGCCACCTACCGGGCGCCCGGCGAGGCCGAGACGAAACAGCTCACGCGGTTCGGGGAGGTGCTGCGGGGTGTTCTGCGGAAGATCTCGGACGATCCGAAGGCCGCCACGGTCACCGTGCAGACGCTGGCGCAGATCCTCGACCCGTCGCTTCCCGAGAAGGACCTGGGCGCCTCCCTCGCGAAGCTCGCCCAGCGCGCCAAGATCGGCGACTACAAGACGGCACTGCTGCCGGTGCAGGCCGACGGCACACTCACCGAAGCGGCCACCGAGAGTGTCGTCAAGGACATCCTGGGTGGCACGGTGAAGGCGCCGTCCGCCGACGCGCCGGTACGGGTCGGAGTCAAGAACGCCACCGGTGACAAGGACGCCACCGAGTCCGCCCAGATCAAGCTGGTCAACGGTGGCTATGCCTTCGTCGGCGGCGGCACGGCCGAGGCCGTGGCACTGTCCGAGGTCCTTTACAGGACCGCGGCGGACAAGGAAAAGGCGACGCAGGTCGCCAAGACCCTGGGGCTGCCGTCAAGTGCGGTGAAGCAGGGCAAGCCCGCCGCGAACGCGGATGTGTCCGTCGTGCTCGGCCAGAACTACAAGATCAAATGACCGGGGCCGCGTCGGCCGGATGATGTCGATGCGACCTTCGAACGTTCGCTGCGTGGGCTGTCGGCGGTCCGTGAGACCCTAGGGGTTGATCTGACCGCCGACGAAAGCCTGCTTGTGACCGCCACGGACCGCTCCATCGAGCTCATCAACGCCGCCGCTCAGGCGGCCGCCGACCGGCTCGCGCACGACATCATTGCGTACGACGTCAGCGATGTGCTGTCGATCACGGACGCCTTCCTGCTGGCCTCGGCCCCCAACGACCGCCAGGTCAAGTCGATCGTCGACGAGATCGAGGAGCGGCTCCAGAAGGAGCTCGGCGCCAAGCCGGTACGCCGTGAGGGCGACCGCGACGCGCGCTGGATCCTCCTCGACTACGTCGACATCGTCATCCACGTCCAGCACAGCGAGGAGCGTGTCTTCTACGCGCTGGAGCGCCTCTGGAAGGACTGCCCCGAGATCGCGCTCCCCGAGGACGCCGTCAAGACCCGCGGCAAGGCCGAGGAGCACGCTCAGCTCACCGGCAGCACGGAAGGTGAGCAGAGCTGAACGGCAGCGGAAGCGGCAGGGGCCGCAGGATCGTCCTCTGGCGACACGGTCAGACGGCATGGAATCTGGAGCGCCGGTTCCAGGGCTCCACGGACATCACGCTCACCGAGGCCGGCATCGGCCAGGCCCAGCGGGCCGCTCGGCTGCTCGCCTCGCTGAGGCCGGATGCGATCGTCGCCTCCGATCTGCAGCGGGCGGCGGCCACGGCCGCCGAGCTCGCCGCGATCACCGGCCTCGAAGTCGCGCACGACGCGGGGTTGCGGGAGACCTACGCCGGTGCCTGGCAGGGCCTGACCCACGAGGAGATCGTCGGGCAGTACGGCGATCAGTACGCCGCGTGGAAGCGCGGTGAGCCCGTGCGCCGCGGTGGTGGTGAGCTGGAGACCGAGGTCGCCGACCGGGCCGCCCCGGTCGTACTCGAACACGCCGACAAGCTGCCCGACAGCGGCACGCTCGTCGTCGTCAGCCACGGCGGCACCATCCGTACCACCATCGGTCGGCTGCTGGGCCTGGAGTCGTACCACTGGGAAGGGCTCGGCGGGCTCTCCAACTGCTGCTGGTCGGTGCTGGGCGAGGGCGCGCGCGGCTGGCGCCTGCTGGAGCACAACGCCGGCACGCTGCCCGAGCCGGTACTCGGCGACGACACGTAGCGGTGACGACGCCCAGCAGCGGCGTCATCCACCGGCGACGACACCGAGCAGTGCCCTCACCCGGCAGTGACGGCTCCTGCGACTGCCGGGAGCGGTGGAGTGGCGGCATGGCCGCGGGCTGCCCGTGGGGCAGGCCCGGACGGCGCTCGGAGGTCACCTCGGGGCGGCGTCGGCCGGATTTCACTTTCTGGCTGGTCACAGGCTAAAGTTCTTCTTGTTCGCAGCGCGGAAACGCGGGGAAACACAGCGAACAGCGGGGCTATAGCTCAGTTGGTAGAGCGCCTGCATGGCATGCAGGAGGTCAGGAGTTCAATTCTCCTTAGCTCCACAATCAGGATCCCGTCCCCGGCAGGGGGCGGGATCCTTGCGTTGCCCCTGACCGTTCTCGCTGACACGTTCTCCCCGACTGTCCCGGTTCCCCCGGCCGTTCCCCCGGCCGCCCCTCTGACCGTGCGTCCGCTCACGCCTCCCGGCGCCGCCGCAGCGCCCCCACCTGCTCCCCGCTCTCCTCGTCTGCCGGGGTGTAGACCACGATCCGGCACTCCGGCAGCCCATTGACGGACAGCGACACCGAAGTCATCCGTATCTCGGCGGCGGCCGCCCAGTGCCGGAAGGTCTTCACCCGCGGCCCCGGCGGGGCGACATCACCGCTGCGCCACAGCTCGGCGAAGTACGGGCTGGCGGCCGAGAGGCTTTCGATGAACGACTCCCAGGCGGGCTCGCCCGTATGCGGCCCGTAGGCTCCCCGCAGCGTCGCCACCATGATCGGCAGCTCCTGGGCCCGGTGGACGACGGGACAGGCGTCCTCGGGCACCGTGAACAGCGTCCACAGCGCATTGCGTATGCCCGGTCCCGCTATTTCGGGGATGTCGAACAGGTCGAGGTAGGCGGGGTTGGTGGCCAGGACGTCGTACCTCGTGTTGTAGACCACGGCGGGGTGCGGATCGAGCGCGTCGATGATGCCCTGGATTTCCGGCCCGATCTCGATCGCGTCGGTCTGTCTGCCGGGGGCGTAGGCCACCTCCGCCAGGTGGTAGAGGTGTTCGCGCTCCGGCGTGTCCAGCCGCAGGGTGCGCGCCACGGCGTCCAGGACCTGCGGTGACGCGTTGATCGGACGGCCCTGTTCCAGCCAGGTGTACCAGGTGACACCGATGCCGGAGAGCTGGGCGACCTCCTCGCGGCGCAGCCCCGGGGTGCGGCGGCGCAGCCCGGGCGCCATGCCCACATCGGCGGGCGTCACCCGCGCCCGGCGGTTGCGCAGGAAGGCCGCGAGCTCCGGACGCCTCCGGTGCCGGGCCGGCTGATCTGTCGTCACCGATGTCACACCCCCATAGTCGTTGCCTCGTACGGGAGTTGCCAGGTGCTGCCAGTACCAGTATCAGCGGGCTCTCGTTACCTGTATCCACCCGAAGCCAGGCTCGACGCCATGACGACGACCGCCGGGACAACTCCACTCCCCGTAACCAGTGAAGACGCCACCACTGACAAACGCCCCGGGAGAGTGCTCGCCCTGGTCCTCGCGGCTCAGTTCATGGCGCTGCTCGACACCTTCATCGTCAACGTCGCCGCCCCGACGATCCGGAGCGAACTCGGCGCCTCCGGAGCCGGGTTGCAGCTCGTCGTGGCCGGCTACACGATCACGTACGCCGTGCTGCTCATCATCGGCGCGAGGCTCGGCGGGCTGCTCGGACACGGCCGGGCCCATCTGGCCGGACTCGCCGTCTTCACCGCCGCCTCGCTGGCCTGCGGACTCGCGGTAGGAACAGGGCAGTTGATCGCCTTCCGGTTGATCCAGGGGGCGGGTGCGGCGGTGATGATTCCGCAGGTGCTCAGCCTCATTCAGCGACACTTCACCGGCGAGGCGCGGTTCCGGGCGCTCGGTGCCTACAGTGCGGTGCTCGCCACCGGCGCGGCCGCCGGGCAGGTGGTCGGCGGGGTGCTGGTCAGCGCCGATCTGTTCGGCGCGGGATGGCGGCCGGTATTCCTGGTGAATGTGCCGATCGGGCTGGTCCTGCTGGTGCTCGGCTTCCGTGTGCTGCCCGGCGAACCGCGTACAGGGGCTGCCAGGGTCCAGGCGCGGGCGCGCGGGCTCGATCTGCCGGGGCTGGTGCTGCTGGCCGCCGCCGTCACACTGCTGACCATCCCTCTGGTGCTCGGGCAGGAGCTGGACTGGCCGGCCTGGATCCGGGTCTGCCTGATTGCCTCCGTGGGGTTCTTCGCCGGGTTCGCCGGGTACGAGTCACGGCTTGCCGCGCGCGGTGGTGCGCCCCTGATCGCGCCCAGGGTGCTGCGCATCCCGGGCATCGCCCGGGCGGCGTTGCGCATTCTCGTGGTGATGGCGGTCAACGCGGGCTTCCTCTTCGCGATGACGCTGCACATCCAGGGCGGCCTGGGCTACTCGGCGCTGCGCACGGGGCTGATGTTCGCACCGACCGCGCTCGTATTCGGCGCGATCGGGCTGACCTGGCGCCGGTGGTCGACGCGGCTTCAACGCGCCCTGGTTCCGGGCGGGTTCGTTCTGGTGGCCATCGGCTCCGTGGCCATCGGGCTGTTGATGCGTGAGGGAGGTGACGGCGGTCTCTGGCTGTATGCGGCCTTTGCGGTCATGGGTGGCGGCATGGCGTTGGGCTTCAGCCCCACCCTTACGGGGGCGTTGGCGAACGTACGTCCGGAGGATGCGGCTGATGCGAGCGGTGTGCTGGTGACCGTCACCCAGCTCGGTCAACTGCTCGGTGTCGCGACATTCGGCACGTTCTATCTCAACCGCCTTGATACGTCAGGGATGCACGGGGTGGGGCACGCGGTGTGGGCATGCACTCTCGCGCTGTCGGCGGCGGCTCTGGCGGGCGTCTCGGCGGGTCTCGTACGGCGACGGCGAGCGACCGGATATCCGCCGGGCTGACCCCCTTGCGGGGTCATGGCAGAATCGGACCGCCGGAGGGGGCGACGGACCGAACGGGAGGGAGCGCGCGATGCCTGCGAGCCGCCACGAGGTCCCGGACCTGCTCCTTGTCCCCGAACGCCGTGCCAGGACCGGTCGCCTTGCCGGTGAATCGTTCCGCGCGGCCCACATGCTCGGCGAGAACGGCGGAATCTCCTGCGTGTGCACTGCCCGTGGCCAAAGCCGGAGCTGACTCATGGGTGCACACAGGCGTAAGTGCGACTGGTGCGGCAGCGGTACGCCCATCGTCAGGGACATGGATCCGATCAATCCGGAGTACCAGTACTGGTGCGAGGAGTGTGCGCGGGCGCTGATCATAAAGGGCGACCCGATCGAGACCTACCGGGAGCTCGAGGGGGAGCCGATCTACGGACGGCTGCTGGAGGAGCACTGCACCCTCAAGCGCTTCTACTCCTTCGCCACTGCGTGAGCCCTGTGCGTACCGTTGTGTGCACCTCCTGCGTGCGCCCCCGCGCCCCCGGGTTCCGCTCGCTTCGCCCCGTGATCGGGACGCCGCGAAATTGGGCAAATCCGGCCATGCGGGAAACGATTTGGTGGACCGGTGGGGTCACCGGTAATGTTCTCGATGTCGCCAGGGGGCAACGAATCCGGGCGGCGCACAGCACGGGGCTATAGCTCAGTTGGTAGAGCGCCTGCATGGCATGCAGGAGGTCAGGAGTTCAATTCTCCTTAGCTCCACAGTGAAGAAATGAGAAGCGGGTCACCCTTACGGGGTGACCCGCTTCTCGTGCGTGCGTGTCAACGCCAATTGCCGCGTGGCGACTGTGGTGCGGCATGCCGGGTCGCTCGCCACCGGCCAGTACGGACTTGATCGGTTGTCCCGGCACGGAACAGAGCGGTGTACGGAGTCCCGCTGCCAGGCTGCTCCGCCCGTGCGGTCCCTCCCACCGCCCTGTCCATGGATCGGTCGCGCCAGGACCGGCCCGGGGCCCGTGCGGTACCCTGACGCCATGCGTGCCGTACGCCTTCTGCTTAGCGAGCCGCGCTGATCAGTCCCGACCGGTGAGAATGCCTGGTCGGAATCGGCGCGGCGTCCCCTCCTGTGCGAGGGGATTTTTCGTTTCCGTAGACGCGTGTCCGTAGACGTGGGCGCCGGCAGATGACGATCGATGGAGCTTTGAGGATCATGAGCGAGACGAATTCCGCAGCCGAGACGGCTGCGCCGCACCGCTACACGGCGGCGATGGCCGCCGACATCGAGGCACGCTGGCAGGACTTCTGGGACGCCGAGGGTACGTACGAGGCGCCGAATCCGTCCGGTGAACTGGCGGGCGATCCGGAACTGGCCGCCAAGCCGAAGAAATTCATCATGGACATGTTCCCGTACCCCTCGGGTGCGGGACTGCACGTCGGTCACCCTCTGGGCTACATCGCCACCGATGTCTTCGCCCGCCACCAGCGGATGACCGGGCACAACGTGCTGCACACCCTGGGCTTCGACGCCTTCGGCCTGCCCGCGGAGCAGTACGCCGTGCAGACCGGTACGCACCCGCGGGTCTCCACCGAGGCCAACATCAAGAACATGACCGCCCAGCTGCGTCGGCTGGGCCTGGGTCACGACAAGCGCCGCTCGTTCGCCACGATCGAGTCGGAGTACTACAAGTGGACCCAGTGGATCTTCCTGCAGATCTTCAACTCCTGGTACGACACCGAGGCCGACCGGGCCCGCCCGATCGACGAGCTGGTCGCACAGTTCGAGAGCGGTTCGCGTCCTACTCCGGACGGTCGTGACTGGAACGCCCTGAGCGCCGTCGAGCGCGCGGACGTCCTGAGCGGGTACCGCCTGGCGTACGCCTCCGACGCCCCGGTCAACTGGTCACCGGGCCTGGGCACCGTACTGGCCAACGAAGAGGTGACGGCCGACGGCCGGTCCGAGCGCGGGAACTTCCCGGTCTTCAAGGCCAAGCTGCGCCAGTGGAACATGCGCATCACGGCCTATGCGGACCGGCTGCTGAACGACCTGGACGGGCTGGACTGGCCCGAAGCCATCAAGCTGCAGCAGCGCAACTGGATCGGGCGTTCCGAAGGCGCGCGCGTCGACTTCCCGGTCGACGGCGCGGGCGACATCACCGTCTTCACCACCCGCCAGGACACCCTGTTCGGTGCCACCTACATGGTGCTGGCACCCGAGCACGAGCTGGTCGAGCGGATCATTCCGGCCGCCTGGCCCGAGGGCACCCATCCGGTGTGGACCGGCGGACACGCGTCCCCGGCCGAGGCCGTCACCGCGTACCGCAAGCTGGCCGCCGCCAAGTCCGACGTCGAGCGGCAGGCCGAGGCCAAGGACAAGACCGGTGTCTTCACCGGTGCGTACGCGACCAACCCGGTCAGCGGCGAGAAGGTGCCGGTCTTCATCGCCGACTACGTACTGATGGGTTACGGCACCGGCGCGATCATGGCCGTACCGGCGCACGACGCGCGCGACTTCGCCTTCGCGCGCGCCTTCGAGCTGCCGATGCGCTGTGTGGTCCAGCCGTCGGACGACCGCGGCACGGACCCCTCGGCATGGGACGACGCCTTCTCCTCGTACGAAGCGAAGCTGGTCAACTCCGCCAATGACGAGATCTCGCTGAACGGTCTGGGCGTCGCCGACGCCAAGGCGAAGATCACCGAGTGGCTGAAGCAGCACGGCGTCGGTGAGGGCACCGTCAACTTCCGGCTGCGTGACTGGCTGTTCAGTCGCCAGCGGTACTGGGGCGAGCCCTTCCCGATCGTCTACGACGAGGACGGCATCGCCCACCCGCTGCCCGAGTCGATGCTGCCCCTGGAGCTGCCGGAGGTCGACGACTACTCGCCGCGCACCTTCGACCCCGAGGACGCCGACACCCAGCCCGAGACCCCGCTGTCCCGGAACGCCGACTGGGTCAACGTCACTCTTGACCTGGGCGACGGCAACGGCCCGAGGAAGTACCGCCGCGAGACCAACACCATGCCCAACTGGGCGGGCTCCTGCTGGTACGAGCTGCGCTACCTGGACCCGCGCAACGGCGAGAAGCTGGTCGACCCGGCGATCGAGCAGTACTGGATGGGCCCGCGCGAGGGGCAGCCGACCGGTGGCGTCGACCTGTACGTCGGCGGCGCCGAGCACGCCGTACTGCACCTGCTGTACGCGCGCTTCTGGTCCAAGGTGTTGCACGACCTGGGGCAGATCTCGTCCGCCGAGCCGTTCCACAAGCTGTACAACCAGGGCATGATCCAGGCATTCGTCTACCGCGACAGCCGCGGCATCGCGGTCCCGGCGGCCGAGGTCGAGGAGCGGGACGGAAAGTTCTACTACCAGGGCGAGAAGGTCAGCCGTGTCCTGGGCAAGATGGGCAAGTCCCTGAAGAACGCCGTCACGCCGGACGAGATCTGCGCCGAGTACGGTGCGGACACACTGCGCCTGTACGAGATGGCGATGGGCCCCCTGGACGTGTCGCGGCCGTGGGACACGCGCGCCGTCGTCGGCCAGTATCGGCTGCTGCAGCGGCTGTGGCGCAACGTCGTCGACGAGGAGACCGGCGAGGTCACCGTCGTCGACACCGAGCCGGGCGAGGAGACGCTGCGGGCGCTGCACAAGGCGATCGACGGGGCCGGCCAGGACATGGCCGGGATGCGCTTCAACACCGCCATCGCCAAGGTCACCGAGCTGAACAACCACCTGACCAAGGCGGGCGGCCCGCTGTCCCGGAGCGTCGCCGAGTCGCTGGTGCTGCTGGTGGCGCCGCTGGCACCGCACATCGCCGAGGAGCTGTGGCACCGGCTGGGCCACAGCGAGTCGGTTGTGCACCAGGACTTCCCGGTCGCCGATCCGGCGTACGTCGTGGACGAGACCGTGACCTGCGTCGTGCAGGTCAAGGGCAAGGTCAAGGCGCGTCTGGAGATCTCCCCGTCGATCATGGACGAGGAGCTGGAAGCGCTGGCCCTGGCCGATCCGGCCGTGATCGCGGCGCTGGACGGCGCGGGGATCCGCAAGGTGATCGTGCGGGCGCCGAAGCTGGTCAATATCGTCCCGGCGTGATGGCGGTCGTCGTCCCCGCGTGACGGTCGTCGAGTATCGGCCGGTTTTGTACCGCGGTGTGGGGGCGTTCCCCTACGGGCAGGTTGGGGGTTCCGAAGGAACCCTCGGCCTGCCCTTTCCGTTTACGGTGGAGGGGCCGGCACCCGGCAGCCGAAACGACATGCGAGGGACGCTCATGGAAGCCGTGATCCTCATCCTGGGGTTGCTCTTTTTCGCGTTCGTGGTCCTGGGCGTGTATGTGAGCGTCAAGGCCATCGGCATGGCGAAGCGTGGTGTGGACCGTACGATCACGCAGGCGCGCCGGACCGTCGAGGACACCACGCTGCGGGCCAAGAGCTACGGTCAGGCGGGCGTGGGCGCAGAGCTGGCGCAGCTGCGGCTCGCGTTGCGCACCTCCATGCGGGCCACGCAGGAGGCGTTGCAGACGGGAGTTGCCGAGGACACCTCGCTCTCGGAGTCGCTGGGTCTCTTCCAGCGGTTGAGTGCGCACGGGCGGGAGCTGGACGACGACCTGAAGAGACTGGAGCGCGAGCCCGACCGGGCGACGGTCGCGTCGATGCTGCCGGGCCTGAAGCAGCGTACGGAGCGGATCACACACTCCGCGGATTCGCTGCGATGGGCCGCGCGGGACCGGGCGCGACAGTTCGCCGACGACGATCTGGACGCGCTGAACGCGCAGATCGATGTGGAGGCCGGGGCGCTGCGGCACTGGACGGTGGAGCCGGACGAGCCGGTCCACGGCCAGGGGCAGGCGCCGGGCGGTGGTCATGATCAGGGACAGAGACAGGGGCGGGGGACGGGGCAAGGGCAGACGAGCCGGCCAGGGCAGGAACGAGGTCAGGAACGAGGGCCGGCCGACGGTACGGCGCAGGCGATCACGGCTCCGGACCCGCAACGACGGACCGAGTACCCGTGGCGGAAGGCAGCTCGGCCCGAAACGACGAACTGAGACGTTCGACGACCGGCGGTGACCCGATGCGGTCCGAAGCGGTCCGGTGCGATCATTCGGTCGGGGTCGGACTGCCGAGCCGAGGACTCGCCAGGTAACCTCCCGCTCATGTCCCGCCATGTCGCGATCGTCACCGATTCCACGGCCTACCTGCCGCCCGAGGCGATGGGGCGGCACGGCATCACCGCGGTGCCGCTGACCGTCGTCCTCGGTGATCAGGCGCTGGAGGACGGCACCGAGATCTCGGCCCGCTCCCTCGCACTGGCACTCCAGAAGCGTCGCCCCGTGACGACCTCCCGGCCCAGCCCGGAGGTCTTCGCAGCCGCGTACCGGGCGGCGGCCGAGGCCGGAGCCGGCGGCATCGTCTCGCTGCACCTCTCGGCCGAGATCTCGGGCACATACGATGCCGCTCTGCTCGCGGCGAAGGACGCATCGGTTCCGGTACGGGTGGTGGACACCGGGATGGTCGCCATGGCCCTGGGGTTCTGCGCCCTGGCGGCGGCGGAGACGGCGGAGGCGGGCGGGAGTCTCGACGAGGCCGTCGCAGCTGCGGAGAAGCGGGCTGCGGGCACCTCCGCGTACTTCTACGTCGACACGCTGGACTATCTGCGCCGCGGCGGTCGTATCGGTGCGGCGCAGGCGCTGCTGGGATCGGCACTCGCCGTGAAGCCGCTCCTCCAACTGGACGGTGGCCGCATCGAACTGCTGGAGAAAGTGCGGACGGCGTCGAAGGCCATCGCGCGTCTGGAGGAGATCGTCGCGGAACGCTCTGGCGGTGACCGGGTGGACATTGCCGTGCATCACCTGGCGGCACCCGAGCGGGCCGAGCGGCTCGCCGAGCGGTTGCGCGAGCGGGTGCCGGGCCTGGTCGATCTGCATGTCAGCGAGGTGGGCGCGGTGATCGGTGCGCACACGGGGCCCGGACTGCTGGGGGCCGTGGTCTCGCCGCGCTGAGGCCGGTTCGTGGCCCCGCTCCTTGGAGATCGGCCTTCGGATCTCACTCGTCAGGGTGGCCGAGATATTCACAACTGCTCGGTTGTCCACCGACATCAGGTCTGCTCAGCGGGTTCGGACGGATGTGCCTACCGTCGTGAGGTATGGCTTCCCGATCACATCGTGCAACCAGCGGCAGCGGCCCCGGCCGAGCCCGCAGCGGTCCCGGCCTCGGACCCGGACGACGACGGCCCTCGCGCGGGCGCGCGGACGTCGTGGCGGCGGCTTCGCGGCAGCGGGCGGACGCCCTCATGGGAGGGGCGCACAGCGGACGGGTCGCGCGGCCGGCGCTCGGGGTGGCAGTGGCTCCGTCGCCCATTCCCGCTTCGGCCGCCGTTCCGGTCTCGAATCCGGTTCCGGTCTCGAATCCTGCTTCGGCGTTGGCTCCTGCTCCTGCTCCTGCTCCTGCCTCTGCTTCTGCTCCGGCTCCGGCGCCGAGCCCTGCACCAAGTCCCGCTCCTGGTAGAGCTACGACCACGGCTACGGCGTCTGCGTCGGCTTCGACGTCGGTTTTCGAGTCGGCCTCGACACCGGCTTCTGCGTCGGCTCCGGGGTTGCGGGCGAGGGTCGTACCCGTGTTACGGGAGCGGATTCCGGTGTGGCTTCGGCTCAGATGCGGTTTGGAGCCAAGGACCCTTGCCGCGCTGGCTGTTGTCCTGATCGCAACCGCGGTTTTCGCCGCGGTGCATTTCTGGTCCGCACGCCCCCATTCCGTACGAGCTCCTGATCCGGTCAACGAAGCTGCGCGCGCCGGGACTCCGGAGCCGATGCCGGGGGTGGCGGCAGCGCCGGAGCCGTCACCGGGGCCGCCACCCATGACGGGGCCGGGCGGGCACATCGTCGTCGACGTGAGCGGGAAGGTGCGACTGCCGGGGATCCATCAACTGCCGTCCGGTGCACGGGTTGCCGACGCGATCAGGGCCGCGGGCGGAGCCCGACCCGGTGTCGACCTCGCCGGGCTCAACCGGGCGCGGGTGCTCATGGACGGGGAGCAGATCGTGGTGGGCGCCCCACCGGGCCCTCCGGTCATGGGCGGGACGGGAGGAACCACGACGGGCGGCACCGGAAGCGGCGGCACCACAACGGGGCCGATCAGCCTCAATCAGGCGACCGTCGAACAGCTCGACTCCCTGCCCGGCGTCGGTCCGGTTCTCGCTCAGCGCATCGTCGACTACCGCACCCAGCACGGCGGTTTCCGTTCCGTCGACGAGCTCCGCGAAGTCAACGGGATCGGCGATCGTCGGTTCGCCGACCTCCAACCTCTGGTGGTGCCATGAACCACTCGGAGAACCAATCGGACGTCCATGCGGCCTCGGGTCGGCGGCTGGGTGTCTCCGACCCGAGGCAGGAAGGCCCACTCGACCTTCGGCTGGTCCCGCCGGCCTTGGCGGCCTGGGCCGGGGCGGCGCTCGCGCTCGGTGTGCCGGGGCGGTGGACCACGGCGGGCGTGGTGCTCTGCGTCGGCGCGGCCATGGTGCTACTGACGACGTTGGGAATGTCGGCGACTCGTGCGATGCGAGGGCTGTCGGCCGGTATCGGGGGAGGGGCGGCAGAGGGCGAGACCGCGGTACGCAACCGGCGCCGGCCGCGCACCACCGCGACTGCAACCGCTGCGGCGCTGCTCTGCGCAGCGGCCGGGGCCGCGTCGGCCGGCTGGCACAGCGCTGACGTACGGCAGGGGCCGGTCCACGAGCTGGCCCGGCGGTTCGCGAGAGTGGACGCGGAGGTGACGGTGACGTCCGATGCCCGGCAGACCGTGCCCCGGGTGCGTGGTGACCACAGCACGCCCGTCTCGCTCCTCGTGGATGCCGAGATCACACGGCTGACCGGGCCCGACGGTGCGGTCACCCGGCTGCGTACGCCGGTACTGCTGATCGTCCCGCCCGGCGGATCGATGGCCCGGTGGCAGGAGTTGCTCCCCTCCACACGGCTGCGCGTCGGAGGCCGACTGGCGCCACCCCTGCACGAAGGGGAACGCAACGCCGGCGTACTGCGACTGGAGGGCAAGGGTCCGCCGCACGTCACCGGGCCCCCTTCCGCGGTCCAGCGCATGGCGGGCGCTCTGCGCAGTGGTCTGCGGGAGGCGACGGAGCGGCTCGATCCAGATGCGCGGGCGCTTCTGCCCGGCCTGGTGGTCGGTGACACCTCACGGGTCACGCCGGAACTGCACGATGCCTTCCAGGCGGCCGACCTCACCCATCTGATGGCGGTCTCCGGTGCCAACCTGGCGATCCTGCTCGTTCTCCTGATCGGGCCGCCGGGCATGGCAGTGCGTGTCGAACGCCGCGGTCTGGCACCCCGGTTGGGAATTTCGCTGCGGATGACTGCCTTGCTCGGCGGCGGGCTCACGCTCGCCTTCGTCATCGTCTGCCGGCCGGAGCCGAGCGTGCTGCGGGCCGCGGCCTGCGGGCTGATCACCCTGCTCGCCATCGGCACGGGGCGCCGCAGATCGCTGATCCCCGCGTTGTCCGCAGCGGTCCTTCTGCTGGTTCTGTACGACCCGTGGATGGCCCGCAGTTACGGCTTCGTCCTCTCCGTTCTGGCCACCGGTGCCCTGCTCACCATCGCCCCGAAGTGGAGCGAAGCGCTGCAGCGGCGCCGGGTTCCGTCCCGGCTCGCCGAGGCGCTGGCCGCGGCCGCCGCGGCGCAGGCCGTGTGTGCGCCGGTCGTCGTGCTCCTTGCCTCCCGGGTCAGTCTGGTGGCGATCCCGTGCAATCTGCTGGCCGAGTTCGCGGTGGCACCGGCCACGATCCTCGGATTCGCCGCGCTCGCCCTGGCGCCGGTGGCCATACCAGTGGCGGAGCTGCTCGCCCGGCTCGCGGGGTGGCCGGCCGGGTGGATCGCTTCGGTGGCCCGCACCGGGGCGGCACTGCCAGGGGCGGAGATCGACTGGCCCGACGGCGGGAAGGGTGCGCTACTGCTCGCCGTGCTGACGGCAGTGGTGGTGCTGTCCGCCCGTCGTATCGTGCGCCATCCCTGGGTCTGCTCGGCCGCCGCGCTCCTGCTGATCGTCGCGGTGCTGCGCCCGGTTCCGCTCACCCGTGTGCTGACCGGATGGCCCCCGCCCGGCTGGGCGTTCGTGATGTGCGACGTCTTCCCTATTGAATCACCGTGTTGCGGCAGTTCGTGTTGCGGACGGAGAGGGACGTGTTGAGCAAGACCTGGCAAGTGCACTGGGTGACGAGGCGGCATGCCGATGCGGTGAGTGATCACCCTGCGTTTCGGGGGTGGGCCGACATTGATGCACGGGAGGAGGCCAGCCGGATCGACCCGGGGGACGTGTTCTTCACGGACCCGAACTACCGGGTGGACCCGAAGCTGACGCTGTACACGACGCGCTCGGCGTTCGCGCACTTGGCCAGGGAGACGCGGCGGAATTACGCGGGGGACTGCTGCCTGTTCTTCAACTTCCTGTGGCAGCGGGACAAGAACTGGTGCGATGCCGAGGCAGAGGACCTGCTCGACTTCGAGGACTGGCGGCGCTGGTCGCCGCGCAACCCGCAGCGGATCGGCGGATCGAAGTGGAACCGTGAACTCGCCGCGCTGACCAGGCTCTACAAGTGGGCAACGGCCAAGAAGTACGTCGCGGCCAACCCGGTCCTGGAGCGCGAGGTGCTGGGTCGCCATGGCGAGATGGTGAGTGTTCCAGCCCAGCGGGCCAAGGGCGCGCGGTCGAGCAACGTGAAGTGGCTGACCCCTCGGGCCTACCGGATGTGGCGGGACGTGGGCCTGCGCGGCTACACCGCCGACGGTCGGCGGGACCCCTCGTTCCGGGGCCGCAACGACGACCGCAATGCCGCCTACTCCGACCTGCTGTTCTCCTCCGGGATGCGGTTGTCGGAGGGCGGTTCGCTACTGACCTTCGAGGTCCCGGCCTTGGAGGAGAATATGAAGCGCTACTTCGACGGGCGCCTGGGGAAGGCGGCCACCAAGAGCCGGCGTGAGCGGACGTTCTACGTCGCGGTCGAGGACCTGCGGTCGGTCATCGCCTACGAGCGCACGACGCGGCGGGCGGCGATCCGCCGGGCCCAGGCCAAGGGCCGCTACGAGGCGATGGACGATATCTGGATCGTGGAGAGACGTTCTGGCTGGGAGGAGTCGACCATCCACTTCCGGGATGAGAAGGGACGGCTGGTCGAGCGGCACCTGACGTCGTTGGATGTCGAGGAACGCCAGCGGCTGTTCATCGAGGGCGACGGCGGCCTGGAGCCGTTGTGGCTGTGGTTGTCGGAGGACGGCAGCCCGTTCCAGCCGCACTCGTGGGAGGCGGTATACCGGGCCGCGTCGGTGCGGTGCCGCACGGTGCTGAAGGGCAAGATCGCCAAGGTCCCTTACTTCACGCCCCACATGGCCCGGCACTCGTTCGCGCTGAAGATGCTGGCCGCGCTGATGTACATCCTCGACAAGCGGTTCGGGCTCTCCCCGGAGGAGAGGCGGGACTTTCGCCTGCTCTACGGGGATGCCTGGCGCATGGTCAAGGACCTCCTTGATCACGCGAGCGAGGAAACCACCCGGAAGATCTATCTCGCTCCTGTCTCGGACCTGCAGATCCGGTCCCTGCTGTTGGACGAGGCCGACCCGGGCACCAACGAGCTCCTGGCCCGGATCGCTAAGTTGTCGGAGCGCGTCCTGGACAGCGAGGCTCTGGTATGAGCACACGAGGACGACGGGCTTCCCTGCCCGGTGACGGCGGGCATCGCCGTCGGCCGCCGCTGGAGCCCGGTGACCTGGTGGTCCTGCACACGGCCGAGGACGGCGTGAAGAAGGCCAGCTACGACTTTGGGCAGCTGGCGGTCGGCCTGCGGCTGCAGCGGGAACTCGCGGAGGTCTTCGCCGTCCAGTGCGGCCCTGCGGGGGCCTGGAAGACGATCCCGTCCAGCCGGGAGTCCTGGCTGATCCTGCTCTACTTCAGCCGCTTCCTGGCAGAGCTGGATCACATGCCCGAGTCGCTGGGCGAGTTGGTGCCGGAGGCGTGGGCGGCCTGGCGGCTGAGCCGCACGCCGAACTCCACCGGCGGCCAGCAGATCCGCAAGGTGGCTCGCCTGTTGAAGGACCATCCCCGCGTGCCTGAGGCGACACGGAGCCTGATGAAGAAGCGGGTGCCGAGGCCGAAGGCGCCCGAGGAGACCGCCTACAGCAACGAGGAGTTCGACCAGATCAAGCTGGCCGCGACCCAGAAGTTCCGTCCCGCTCTGCACCGCATCCGCGCTAACTGGCAGCACATGGAGGACTGGAGGGCTGGCCGTTTCGAGAAGGGTACGGACGAGTGGCTGGTGGGTGAGGCCCTGGACCATCTGGTCCGCACCGGCGAGACGCCGTTCTACATCGGCTTGCACGGCCGCCAGCGGGCCGATTCGCGCTACACCGAGGCCCTGGGCAGTGACCGGGCCGAGCACACGTGGATGCGGCTGTTTCTGACCACGCAGGAGGCATGCGCGCTGATGACCTTGATGATCGCCGCCTATGGGTGGAACGCGACCCCGGTCATGGAGTTGAAGGTCCCTGACGCGAGCCCGGACGCGGGAAACGAGGGGCAGGTCATCTACCGGGTCGAGCTGGAGAAGCGGCGCCGGAGCCAGGCGGCGCGCCATGAGACACGGAATCTCGCAGACTGGGGGGCGAACTCTCCCGGACGGCTGATCACGCACGCGATCAAGGCCACGGCCCCGGCCAGGGAGACGCTGAAGAACCTGGGGGAGCCCACTGACCGGCTGATCGTCTGGCGTCTGTCCCAGCGGCGGGAAGTCTACGGAGAGAGTCCCGCCGGACTGTTCAAGGGCAACGATTTCCTGCCCGATGTCTGGCGCAACTGGCGCGACGACCTGGGCGGCGGCGTCTCGCTGAACCTGCGGCGGCTGCGGAAGACCGTGGTGATCGCGCACCAGCGTCAGCCCACCCAGCACAGCCAGGACACCCACGACGAGGTCTACGTCCTGCCGGACCCGCGCACCCACACCGCCGCCCAGCCAGTGATCGCCGAGGGGATCGCGGAGGCGATCGAGACGGCCCGCGCGTCCTTCAAGGCCCAGCTCAGCCGGGCCGACACGGACGCCGGCCAGGACACCCCGACTACCAGTTGCAGCGACTACACGCACAGTCCGTTCGGGGAACAGGGGGTCCCGTGCCGGGCGTCGTTCCTGCTCTGCACGGCCTGCCCGAACGCCGTGATCACTCCACGCCATCTGCCGCGGCTGTCCTATCTGCTGCACGTGCTGGAGGAGCTGAAGGCTGTCCTCGCGCCGGAGGTGTGGGACCAGGACTGGCGCGACCCCTTTGCCCGGCTGCGGGAGCTCCGCAGAGCCCCGGACTTCACCGACACCGAATGGAAGGACGCTTTGGACGCCGTGACCGCCCGCGACCGGGAGATCATCGACCAGCTGCTGAAGCGGGGGTTCGACGCATGAGTCTGGCCCTGAACCCCCTGTTCCTGCCGCCCGCGCTCGACGACTTCGTGTTCGACCCGGCGCTGGTTCCCGAGGCCCGCCGTCAGTTCGTTCCCCGCTACGGGGATCCGGGCTGGTCGGTGCTCGCGCTGACGCAGAACCCGTCGGCGACCAACGACATCATCTACTGGCGGTGGTTCCCGGAGGTCTTCCGCGAGCCATTCCGCTTCGCGTCCTGGTCCTTGATCAACCACCCGCTGCCGGACGAGAACGTCGCCCGGCACGGCGCCGCCATGCGGTCCAAGCTGAGCGCGGGCCGGATCCTGAAGACGGTCAACCAGTGGTCGCAGTTCGCCGAGTGGCTGCACGAACGCGGGATCACCCGGCTGTCACAGGTGGTGACGGAGGACCTGGCGGACTTCGCCCTGCAGCTGGACAAGAAGCGGGGCCTGGCCCGCAACACGGCCGTCGGCTACTTGGTCGGGCTGTCGAGGCTGCACTACTACGGCCGGTATCTGCCGCCGGACGACCGGCTGGTTGAGCCGCCCTGGGTGTCCGAGGGCATGGACGACTACCTGCCGGCGGCCTCGCCGGTGGGCGAGAACATCACCGAGCCGATCTCTCCGGCCACCATGGGCCCGCTGCTGGTCTGGGCCCTGCGGTTCGTCGAGGAGTACGCCGACGACATCCTGACCGCCTACGAGGAACACTGCCGTCTGGTGGCTGTCGCCGATGCCCTGGACGTGCCTCTCACACCGGGCTGTGGTGACGGACTGGTGTCCTTCCTTGAACAGTTGGAGGCTGAGGGCAAGCCGGTCCCGGTGACCGCCTGGAATCCGAAGAAGCCGCTGGCCGCCGCCGGGATCTTCCTGGCGGCTAGGACCGGGACGCCGCCGAAGAAGGTCCATGCGACCATGCGGCGGCCGCGCTGGAAGGCCTACACCCGCGACCACCACGGCCCCTGTTTGCTGGAGGCACCGGTCACTGCCCAGTTGGGCGGCGAACCCTGGCACGAGCCGTTCGAGTTCTACAGCATCACCACGCTGGTCAAGCACCTGGTCACTGCGTGCTTCATCGTCCTGGGCTATCTGACGGGTATGCGGACCGGGGAGGTTCTGGGCCTGGAAAACGGATGCTGCCCGGATCCGGAAGGGGAGAAGGAGGCGGCCCGGCGTCACCTGATCTATGGGCGGGTGTTCAAGGTCGCCCGGGATGAGGACGGCAACCATGACTCCGCCGGAATCGTCCGCGAGGCCCCGTGGGTCGCGGTCCCGCAGGCGGTGGCGACGGTGCGGGTCTTGGAACGGCTCAGCGGCGACGGTCTGTTGTTCGCCGCGGAGGTCCACGACCCGCGGCTGCCTGAGCGACGCACGGGGCGGTCGCTGGCGATCGCCACGATGAGTAACCGCATTGAGTCGTTCATCGAGTGGGCCAACGCACACGCCGAGGCGAGAGGACGGCAGGTGGAGGCGATCCCGCGGGACTCGCACGGCCGGGTTGGCACCGGTCGTTTCCGCCGGACTTTGGCCTGGCACATCGCCCGCCGTCCTGGCGGTCTGGTGGCGCTGGCGGTTCAGTACGGCCACATGCGCACGCTGATCAGTGAGGGCTACGGTTCACGCTCGCGCGGCGGCATCCACGACCTTCTGGACTTTGAGACGGCCCGCAATGTCGCCGAACACCTTAGCGAGGTCCACGAGGCCATCCAGGACGGCGAAGGCGTCTCCGGGCCGGCCGCGAAGCGTCTGATCAACGCAGCCGCCCAGGAACATCACCGCTTCGGCGGAATCATCGCTTCCGTCCGCCAGGCCCGCAGTCTGCTGGCCGATCCGACCCTGAACGTCTTCGAGAACAAGGAGGCCTTCCTGTTCTGCAACTACGACCGGGCCAAGGCACTTTGCCACCCCGGACGCGGCGGGAAGAACGACGTCCCGAGCCTGGACCGGTGCAAGGTCAACTGCGCGAACATCGCCCGCACCGACAGCCACGCACGCCAGCTGCGGGAGGCCGCCGATGGCCTGGGGCGGCAGGCTGCCTCCAGGCTGGTTCCCGAACCCCTGGCAGACCGGCTGCAGGGGCGGGCCCAGGTGCTGACCGAGCTTGCCGACCAGCACGACAACGACCGCGTCGTGGCGGGAACGGAGGTGACCGAGGCGTGAATCATGACAAGGAGAGGGAGAACATCCGGGCCGCGATGGACCGGCTGCTGGCTGGCACCCCGCTGCGGTCCGATGGGGCCCTGACCGTCCTTGCGCTGGCGGTCGAGGCAGATGTGAAACGGCACGTTCTCACCCACCGGCACACCGACCTCAAGGACGAGTTTTACGCGAGGGTCCGGGCTCAGGGGCAGGTCCCCGACAGCGAGCGCAAGTTGCGGGAGGAGCTGAGGAAGACCAAGGAACGGCTGGCCGAGGTGATCAAGGAGAACAAGCGGCAGCAGGCCGAGATCGAGATGTTCGCCCGGGTGGTGAACGTTCTCACGGTCGAGAACGACCAGCTTCGCGGCTCCAAGGGCCGCAAGCCGGCCCCGGTGGTGGCGTTGCGTCCGGCGCCCGAGCCGGACTCGTAGTCACAGCAGGCCAGTACATGCACCGCTGAGGGGGCGGGTCGCAGGTGGGAGTTCTCCGTGCATGAGCATCGGCTCCCGGCGCACCGTGGCCCTGTGCGAGCATCTACTGGTAGGCCATTGCCACCGTGGGGGTGGGGGCCATCAGCGTGGCAGGCATGGGGGGCAGAAGCAGATTGTCGGCACCCGACTATGACTTTAAGAGTCTTTCGCCGTACGACTTCGAGGTACTCGCGCGCGATCTGTTGTCTGCCCACGACGGTGTCACCTACTCCACATACCGGATAGGTGCCGACGGTGGGGTCGACCTTCAGGCCCACACTGAGGCCGGCGTGGTGATCGCTCAGTGCAAACACACTCCGGACGCCAGTAAGGCGACGCTCGTTCGTGTTGCAAGAGCTGAGAGGGAAAAGATAGATCGGCTCAGCCGCCGTCCCAAGCGATATTTATTTGTCACTTCCGCCGACATCAGCCCGAGTGACGAACAGGAAGTCGCCGAGACTCTGGATTCTGTGGCTGACACTGTTGAGGTACATGGGCGTGGGTGGTTGAACGCTGTCCTCAGTGATCATCAAAACTTGGAGCGACGACACTTCAAGCTCTGGCTGACTTCCACACAGGCTATCGCTGAGATGTTGAGAGGCGGAGTTTTCCTCCGGGGGGAATCTCGCGTCCGGCGCATCCAGCGGAACTATCTCCGATTCGTCCACCACGACATCTGCACACAGGCCGAGGCGGTACTCAGTTCAACTGGGTGCGTCCTGCTCGCGGGTGCACCGGGAGCTGGAAAGACAGCAATCGCTGAATACCTTCTGCTTCAGTGGTGGCATCGCGGCTACCGTATCATCGTGGACCCTCGGGAAGTTGATCGGTGGTGGGAGTGGCTGGAGGATGATACTCCCACAGTCTTTTTCTTCGATGACACATGGGGGCAGACCCGGTACGGCGACCACGGGTCGCGCCACTACGACAGCGACGTATACGAGTTTATCGAAACCATCCTTGAGAAACACACAGACGCCGTTCCGTCGAAGCTGCTCATTATGACCAGTCGTATCCAGGTGCTGCATGACACGGTCCGGCTCAGTGATGCGTCACGCCGAGCTCTGGAACTGATCGGTAAATCCCGTGTGAGTCTAGGAAGACTGCCTGCAGAAGTTTGCTCACGTATTCTCTTCAACCACATTCTTCACGGCGTCACGGATAGTGCGGCGCGTAGCAAGCTCGCCCAGGGTGGCTGGTGGCACGAGATCGTCCAACATCGCAATTACTCACCTCGCATCGTCGAATTGATCATCAAGCGCAATGATCACGGTGACGGTGAGGTACTCATTAATGATCTGATCCAGTCGCTCGACAACCCTCTGGAGGTATGGGGCAGCAGCTTCAAGGCGCTGCCAGATTATGACCAGCAACTTCTTCTGAGTTTGTCGGTCATGGACTCTCAGCGCGTCCCGTGGCGGAAGCTCGACCGCAGGCTGGAAAAAATCACAACGGCCGATTCAGGATTCGAGGCTGCGATAGAACGGCTCGACGGTTCCTGGGTTGCATGCGAGTACGTTGAGGGCATTCAATATTTTTCCCTAGTCGACCCCAGCCAACGAGACTACTTGACGAGATATCTGTCCATCAGCCCATCAGCGATGTCACGCCTCATCAAGAACACCGTAGAATTCGAGGATCTCGCCCCAATCTGCGCTCAGGGCGTAGCAATTGAGCTCGCCGGTCAGCAACGACTCTTTTCTCTCGGAGAGGACCTACTGCGCAACGTTCTTGACGCTTGCGCCGATACGCTACTCGCCCGCGTCAGGGAATTGTGGCAGCGCGAGGTAGATGCCAAAATGTCCATCTTCAATTCAGGTAAGGGTGACGGTGAACTCTTCGCGCTGTTGTTCGCTGGTCTCGTCCAGGTGGTGCATTACCATGCGGATCGCTACAAGGCCAAGCTCAGTGGACCTGTTCTGCCCGATGGCTGGTTCGCCCGGGAACTAAATGAACTGACTGTCGCCGGGCAGTTGGCTCAGGTAGGGACCGTCGGCGAGCTCGCTGATACGCTGACCCTGCTCGGCGACGCCTTCCATCACTTTTCAGAGCATCGGATCCATCCTGCTATCGCCAAGGCGACTGTTGAGCTTGAGGATTTGTGTCGATCTTTCTGGGACAGCCGCGATCCGCAGATGTCTAGGGTGACCGGTGATCGCAGTCAGGCGGAAGAACTGGCACAGGCCGTGGTGGAGAACGCGGAAGCCTTCGTGCAGTTCGTTGTGAATCCGAAGCTGCAGGGTATGTCAACCGAAAGTATCGACCAAGCGGTGGCGACCTATATCAGGCTATCGGGCGAACCAGAGGAGTTCATCGAACGCTTCGAAGTGATTGAGAGTGCGTTCGGTTTTCTTCTTCCTGAATCGAGGGAAGTGATCAACGGGCTGCTCGATTTCGTAGATTGGGAGCATTCGCCGTCTCATGGTGAGATGGTGAATGCATACTTTTCCCAATCAGTGCAGCCGAAAGCGGCAGTGTCCAGCGTCTTGCCTATCGATGCCCTGTTTCGTTCACTTGCTCCACTGGAAGAGCCCTAAATCGATCTCTCATGACGGTTCGACCTTCCCCGGGCTCTTCGCAGGGAACGCAGCCCCTGCACCAACAGGGGACCTGCCAACGGGAGACCTCAAGGCCGAAGGCTGAAGCTCGAAGGAATCCCTGGTTTCCTAGTCTCGTTGCTGCCTGATCGGGGCCTTGCGCAATAGGGGCAGCCATTGTGACGGGAGGGCTTTCTCGGTCTGGAAGATCTCGGCCAGCTCTGTTGCTGTGAGCGAAGAGATGATGCGGCCACGTGCTGAACGCCAGGCACGGAGAAGTCGATCAAATACATCCAAGACCTGCTCTGGGCCCACGAGGTAAAGGTGTTCCTCGGCAAGCGCGCGTGCTTCCGGCATCACGGCCGGCTTGGGCGACATGAGTAGAGAAACCGAGTCACTCGGTGCGGAAGTGCCCCGCTCGGATTCCGTAGTGCGCAGATGCGATCCAGCTTGACGTACGTCGTTAGGGCCCACCATACCTGTCGGCTGGGCTTCACTTTTTGCTTCCCACGTGACCCAGCGCGCGTCGTTGAACAGCCATACGGCGTCGGGGGCTGCCGGATTCTCGTCATCTTCGTTGCCGTAGCTTTCCGAAGCACCAGCGAGCGTACCGAGGGCGACGAGCGCTGCTTCGTAGGCCCGGAATTCCGTTCCCATAAGCCCGGTCCGGATGGTCGATACCGTTTCCTCGAATGCGCTTCCACTGCCCCCAAGCGCCTGGCTCCCAATGCTGCGCATCGCAGCCTCGTCCAGCTCGTCAAGCTGCGGAGCGGGCGGAGCAGTGGCCTTGTCGCTGGGCGAAGCAAGATGGGAGAGCCACGACGTCCCCGTGCTCATCCGCTGGGCATTGCGGAAGAACTCTGCGCTGGAGACGAGGTAGGTCTGGTCACTGGTCTGCTGGGCGAGGCGCTGTGTGATGCTGAAGCCGAGGTAATTCCAGAAGGCGGCGTAGCGGCGAGGGGTCCGCTCCCCCTGGAGCTTGTCGAGGACACTGCGGACTGCGGTCAGGGCCCAGTCCCACTGGTGGTTCCAGATCGCGTGCCACGCGTCGACTTCATGTTTGACGGACCGCTGTAGTTCCCGCGTGCTGGGGGCACTACTGCGGGCGTACTTTTGGCGTTCTCGGACGATGTCTCCATCGACCTCAGCCCACTCGTCTCCGTGTTGCAGGAAGACGCGAAGGTTTTCGGTCATGTTTGTGGAGTCGTGTCCTCGGCTGTTCTCCCAGCCGAACTCGAGCTCCGCATGCACCTCGGGATGCATGGCGGCCTGGGTATCGCGACCAGACAGATAGGACGTCAATGCTTGCCCAAGGACCATCACGGCGGCGAAGTCGCGTGTGTTGCGTGTAGCGCGGCCGGATCCTTGCAAAATACGGGCCCGGATGCGCTCTTGGAGCACCTCAACCGCGCCGAGGGATTCGTGGAGGAACCTCTCCTGCAGATCACCCCGTGCGGGGAGGCCGTCGAGGATGACGAGGCGGCAGCTCCCGTCTGGGAGGTCGATCCCGTCGTACCGGTTGGTCAGGACGAGTGCCGCGCTCCGCTTAGAAGTGAACGCTGACAAGTCGTCCTCGACATCGTCTGCTTTGAGGACGGGACAGTTGCTGGGGAGCATGGAGGCTATGAATGAGTTGGAGGTTCGGACATCAGGGGTCAGGACGATGGAACGCCCTGCTTCGGC
Source organism: Streptomyces sp. NPDC057543 (assembly GCF_042801895.1). NCBI lineage: Bacteria > Bacillati > Actinomycetota > Actinomycetes > Kitasatosporales > Streptomycetaceae > Streptomyces > Streptomyces sp. NPDC057543. The sequence goes on from NZ_JBHVFF010000013.1 coordinate 45,477, forward strand.
AATGGTGCTGGAGACGAAGGAAGGCAGTTGGTCGGGATCAGCCGCGAGGTCTGTAGCCAACTCCGGGAAGATGAAGAAGCGGCGACCGGTTCCCTGTTCTTCCCAGCCGTCTGGCACCGGGATACGTTCGATCTTCCTGCGGCCAAATGCCCGTTCAAGCTCACCGCCAGCGCCGAGCGTGGCACTCATGTAGATCCGGCGTGCAGGATCGCTGAAGGCCGGATGCTGCGCAGTAGGCGGGATGAAGGGACGCATAACAATCTGTCGGTGCGCGACATAGAACAAGCAGCGGTCTACGTGCCCTTGGAGGAACTTCCACACATGCCGAGCCTCTTTCGCTCGCTTCTCCTCCAGCTTGCCCCCGTTGATGGCTGAACCGATGACTTCCTCAAGTCGGCCTGCTCGGTCAGCGATTCCGATGGGTGACGCGAGGAACACGTACGACCAGTACGCGTTGTCGGTATCGTTCCTCTTAAGTCGGGGGACGACGAGCGGATCGAGTGCAGGTTCAAGCGCGGACAGCACATCCAGGTAGGCGCTCTCATCCTGACGGCTAATGGTCAGACGCCAGGGATTGGCTACGTAACCCTCTGCGGCGTGTGCGTCGTCCAGTACCAGGAGATTCGCATTGTCAAGCGCCGGGTTCGAGTTGAAAACGTGGCTGTAGACACTGACTGCAACTGCCTCGGCTGCTTCGTAACGCGCGCGATCAGCCCGATTCCAGGAAGACACGCGATCGATCAGCAAGGCATTGGGGATGCCGTAGTCATCGAAAGCAGCAGCGGTCTGCTGGGCAAGCTGCCGGGTTGGGCAGAGGTAGGTGACCCGCTCCTGAGCCGTGCGCCGGCGGAACTCGGCAATTAGGCCACCAACCAGGGTCTTGCCTGCGCCAGTAGGGAGCTCAACGGCTACGTCTGATGCTTCCGACTTGTCCTGGTGCCAGGAGCGCAGGACATCCTGCTGATGCCCCCATACAGCCGAAGGACCGCGGTTGGTAACCGCCAGCATCCGGTAGAGGTGCAACGGATCCTCAGGCAGGCTGATATCTGCGGACTTGCGTGTGAACGCCACGAGCGGCTCCATCCCCCGCTGAGCCTCCAACGACCCAGCTTCAACACTCCGTCAACGTGACCTTCAGCATATGGCCCAGAGCCATACCGTTCGAGTGTCTGAAGGCAGGCAGGTAGGAGGCGTACGAAGGCCAGCGTGGTCAAGAGGTTGACGAACCAGTGGTCTGACCGGCCGATTGCTAGCACAGGCCGATGACCGGTGCCAATTCATCGTCAGCTTCAAGGCTAGAGAAGTGCGGCCACCATGGTGCCGGGAGTAGGCGCGTCGGTGGACCGCTCCGGCCGGTGAGACCGTGACGACTACGGTGAGTGATGGCCATAGCCCGCACCGGCGGGGGTGGTGGGCGGGGTTCAAGCGGTGACGCAACACCTTCAGACTTGACAGGGAAGACGTCGGTCAGGGCGACTCCCTGGTGCTGGCCGCGGGGGAGGGGCGGGGCGTGGTCGTCGATGCCGGTCCCGACCCGCGGCTCGTCGACCGGTGTCTGCGCGACCTGGGTATCACCGAGGTGCCGCTTTTGGTGCTCACGCATTTTCACGCGGACCACGTGCGGGGGTTGCCCGGTGTGCTGCGAGGCAGAGCGGTCGGGGCGATCCAGACGACGACCCTCGACGAGCCTTTGGACCAGGTCGCGTTCGTACGGAGAACGGCCGCCGCGACGGGCGTCCCCCTGATGCGGGCGGTCCCCGGTGAACGCCGGCGGATCGGGCCCCTCGACTGGCGAGTCCTGTGGCCGACGGGAGGCACGGGGGCAGGCGGCGCACCAGTGCTCGGGGGAGCCACATCGGGGCCCGTACCGCAGGAGCCGAATGATGCCAGTGTCACCCTCTACGTCCGGACCGGCGGGCTGACCCTGCTGCTCCTGGGCGACCTCGAACCCCCGGCCCAGCAGGGGCTGTTGCGCAGGTATTCCGCGCTGCCGGCGGTGGACGTTCTCAAGGTCGCCCATCACGGCTCCGCCCATCAGGACCCTGCTCTGCTGCACAGCGCGCGCCCGAGACTCGCTCTGGTGAGCGTGGGCAGGGACAACCCGTACGGTCACCCGGCCCCGCGCACCGTCGACGCACTCCGAGCCGGCGGTGCGGTGGTGTTGCGCACAGACACGGACGGAGCGATCGCCGTGACGGGTGCCGGGGCGGGGCTGAGCGCGGTGGGCAGCTCATGAGTCCGAGCCCCACCTCGCCGGACAGGCGCCCTCGCGCGGCGGCTCTCGCCCAGCGGTTCCCGAACCGCGGCTCCGGACCCGGAGCTTTCGCTCAGCGGGGCGCACAAGCCGAGTGGCTAATTCGGACCATCGGTAACACCTCTACCCAAGCCCCTGCGAGCTGCTCTGTTTGCCTCGAACGCCACATTGGTGATCGAATGAATGCTCGTCGGTGGGCCGCTGCTCCGACGAGGACGTCCAGCCGTCAGGGCCCAAGGTGAATCGCCCCCGGGGGTAGGTAGAAGATGTTCGGCCGTTGGCTGGGAAGCAAGAGGACGACGGATACCGCGCGCGGCAACGCCCTTGCCGGCTTCGAGGTGCCACGCACAGCGGGAGTGCTCAGTTGCCGGGTGCTCGACCCCGTCAACGAGATCGTGCCGCAGGCCGAGTTCGTCGTCACGGACAGCGCGGGCCGCAAGGTCGTCGGCGGTGAGACGGACCCGTACGGCAGCGTCCTCGCCACTGTCCCGGCCGGTGAGTACCGACTGGCCGTCACGGCTGAGGGCTTCACCCCGTTCCACGGCGCGGCCACGGTCGTCGAGGGCGGCCACGCGAGCCTCGGTGATGTGACGCTGCAACTGTCCGCACCCCCGCAGCTGCCCGCCCCGGGCGAGTGGGAGGTCGAGCCGATGCACTCACAGATCGGCTTCACGGCCCGGCACATCGGTATGGCGCGCATTCATGGCCGGTTCAACACCTTCGCCGGTGCTGTCCGGATCGCCGACCGCATGGAGGACTCCGCCATGCACGTGATCATCGATGCCGCTTCGATCGACACGAACGTGCAGATGCGCGACGACCATCTGCGTTCCAGTGACTTCCTCGACGTCGGCCGCTACCCGACGTTGGAGTTCTACAGCGACCGCTTTGTCCACCGCGGCGGCACGCGCTGGGGCGTGACCGGCGCGCTCACACTGCACGGCGTCAGCCGTACGGTCACGCTGGACACTCAGTACCTCGGCCTGGGCAGCGGCCTGGAGGGCGAGACCCGCGCCGCCTGCCGGGCCACCACGGAACTGCACCGCGAGGACTTCACCCTCACCTGGCAGACCATGCTGGCCCGAGGCATCGCGGCTGTCGGCTCCAGCATCGCCATCGACATGGACATCCAGATCGTCCCCAAGAGCTGAGCCGGCAGGCGCCCAAGCTCCCCGCTAGGGCGCTTCGAGCCACCCGTCGTACTCCGCGGCGAACGCGTCGAGCGTCGCGGAGTCCAGTCGCGCCGCCGGGTCCTCCACGACCACCAGCCACTGGGCGTCCTCGGCGTCGTCCTCGCCGGCCAGCGCGTCGCGTACGAGCTGGGGCTCCTCGGTGACACCGAAGCGGTCGCCGAGCTCTCCGGCCACCTCCTCCGCGGCGTCGCGGTCGGGCAGCACCAGTACATGTCTCACATCGCTCACCTGCCCATTCTCCCGTACTGGTACATCGCGCGGTCCCGTCGGCACCGCCCCGCGGAGCCGGTGGCGTCGGGCGCCCGACGGCCGTTCATGTGCGTGACGCTCTCGGGATATCGGCTACCGGCGACCGCCGAAGGCGGCAGCGCCGCGTCAAGGCGTCGCAGGTCGTCCGGGCCGAGCGTGGGTGTCCGCACGAGGCGGGCGGGGAGTCCGGGCGACTGTCAGTGGCGCGTGGGATGCTGGACGGCGATGGCCACCAGAAGGAATTCCACCGACGACCCGCTCGCCCCCCTCACCCTCGCCGTGGGACAGGAGGACCTGCTCCTCGACCGCGCCGTGCAACAGGTGGTGGCGGCGGCCCGCGCCTCCGACCCCGACACGGACGTCCGCGACCTCACCTCGGACCAGCTCCAGCCCGGCACCCTCGCCGAGCTGACGAGCCCGTCGCTCTTCGCCGAGCGCAAGGTGGTGATCGTGCGCAATGCGCAGGACCTCTCCGCCGACACGGTCAAGGACGTCAAGGCGTACCTCGGCGATCCGGTCGAGGAGATCACCCTCGTTCTGCTGCACGCGGGCGGCGCCAAGGGCAAAGGGCTGCTGGACGCGGCGCGCAAGGCCGGGGCGCGCGAGGTCGCCTGTCCGAAGACGACGAAACCGGCCGAGCGGCTCTCGTTCGTACGGTCGGAGTTCCGGGCGCTGGGGCGCTCGGCGACCCCCGAGGCGTGTCAGGCGCTGGTCGACTCCATCGGCAGCGATCTGCGGGAACTGGCGAGCGCGGTCTCGCAACTCGTCGCGGATGTCGAGGGCACGATCGACGAGGCGGTCGTCGCCCGTTACTACACGGGTCGCGCCGAGGCGTCGAGCTTCACCGTCGCCGACCGCGCAGTGGAGGGACGGGCGGCGGAAGCGCTCGAGGCACTGCGCTGGTCGCTGTCGACCGGAGTGGCGCCCGTGCTGATCACCAGCGCGCTGGCGCAGGGTGTACGGGCGATCGGCAAGCTGTCCTCGGCCCGCGGAGGGCGCCCCGCGGACCTCGCCCGTGAGCTGGGCATGCCGCCGTGGAAGATCGACCGGGTGCGCCAGCAGATGCGCGGGTGGACGCCGGACGGCGTGGCCGTGGCGCTGCGGGCGGTCGCGGATGCGGACGCGGGGGTCAAGGGAGGCGGGGACGACCCGGAGTACGCGTTGGAGAAGGCCGTGGTCGCGGTGGCGCGGGCAGCGCGGTCCGGACGGTAGGAAAAGCGGCGGCCGGACCGCGAAGAGCGGTAAGGAAGGCGGCGGCGGCCCGCGAGAAGCGGTAGGAAAGCGGTAGCCGGGCCGCGAGAAGCGGTAGGAAAGCGGTAGCCGGACCGCGAAGACATCACGCGTGCCGGGCGCGGGCCGAGCAGGGCGTACGCCGAAGGCCCCGGCCTCGCTCTGGGGAGAGCGGAGGCCAGGGCCTTCGGATCACACTCGGTGCGCCGCACCCGCGTGGCGAACGCAGGTTCGGTGTGCGGCGCGGGGGCCGGTCAGGGGCGGGAGAGAGGGCCCGCTGGTCCGTTCCGGCGGTTACTCGGAAAGCTCAGCCCTGGAGGGAGGCAACCTTGGAGGCCAGCGCCGACTTCTTGTTGGCGGCGGCGTTCTTGTGGATGACACCCTTCGAGACGGCCTTGTCGAGCGCGCGGGAGGCGTCGCGAGCGGCCGTGGTGGCCTTCTCGACGTCACCGGCGGCGGCAGCCTCACGGGCCTTGCGGATAGCGGTCTTGAGCGAGGACTTGACGGCCTTGTTGCGCAGGCGCGCCTTCTCGTTCGTCTTGTTCCGCTTGATCTGGGACTTGATGTTCGCCACGAAAGAGCCTTTTCAGGTTCGTTGGATCTTCGATGTGCGCCGCACGGCCCGAGAGGGTCGCGAGGCACAGCTGTCAACGGTACCAGCCCGGCTCCGACCGGCCCAAACCGGTCTTCGCCCCGCAACCATGGGACGATGGAGGCTACGTATCGATCCGACCGAACCGACATCGACCCGAGACACGGCGTTCGGCGTCTCAAGAATCAGGACCCTGCGTGCCCGCGACTCCTACCCACGTGCCCGAGCCGAGCCGTACCGACCCGGCGCTGATCCGCAACTTCTGCATCATCGCGCACATCGACCACGGCAAGTCGACCCTTGCCGACCGGATGCTTCAGCTGACGGGCGTGGTCGACCAGCGGCAGATGCGCGCTCAGTACCTCGACCGGATGGACATCGAGCGCGAGCGCGGCATCACCATCAAGTCCCAGGCGGTGCGTCTGCCCTGGGCGCCCGAAACGGGTGAGGACCAGGGTCGCACCCATGTCCTCAACATGATCGACACCCCGGGCCACGTCGACTTCACCTACGAGGTCTCCCGTTCGCTCGCCGCCTGCGAGGGCACGGTCCTGCTGGTCGACGCCGCGCAGGGCATCGAGGCCCAGACGCTGGCCAACCTCTACCTGGCGATGGAGAACGACCTCACGATCGTCCCGGTCCTCAACAAGATCGACCTGCCGGCCGCGCAGCCGGAGAAGTTCTCCGAGGAACTGGCCAACCTCATCGGCTGCCAGCCGGAGGACGTGCTCAAGGTCTCGGCGAAGACCGGCCTCGGTGTGGAAGCGCTGCTCGACCGCGTGGTCAAGGACGTCCCGGCCCCGGTCGGCAAGGCCGACGCCCCCGCCCGCGCGATGATCTTCGACTCGGTCTACGACTCGTACCGCGGTGTCGTCACCTACGTCCGTGTCGTCGACGGCCAGCTCAACAAGCGCGAGCGCATCAGGATGATGTCCACCGGCGCCACCCACGAGCTGTTGGAGATCGGGGTCTCCTCGCCGGAGATGACCCCGGCCGACGGCCTCGGCGTGGGCGAGGTGGGCTACATCATCACCGGTGTGAAGGATGTCCGGCAGTCCAAGGTCGGTGACACCATCACCTCCCTGAACAAGGGCGCGACCGAGGCGCTGGGCGGCTACAAGGACCCCAAGCCGATGGTGTTCTCGGGCCTGTACCCGTTGGACGGTTCGGACTACCCGGACCTGCGCGAGGCGCTCGACAAGCTCCAGCTCAACGACGCCGCCCTGGTGTACGAGCCGGAGACCTCCGCCGCGCTCGGCTTCGGCTTCCGCGTCGGCTTCCTCGGCCTGCTCCACCTCGACGTGATCCGTGAGCGGCTGGAGCGCGAGTTCGGCCTGGAACTCATCGCCACCGCCCCCAACGTGGTCTACCGCGTCGAGATGGAGGACGGCACCGAGCACACCGTCACCAACCCGAGCGAATTCCCCGAGGGCAAGATCGACAAGGTGCACGAGCCCGTCGTGCGCGCCACGGTCCTGGCCCCCAGCGAGTTCATCGGCGCGATCATGGAGCTCTGCCAGAACCGGCGCGGCACCCTCCTCGGCATGGACTACCTCTCCGAGGACCGGGTCGAGATCCGCTACACCCTGCCGCTCGCCGAGATCGTCTTCGACTTCTTCGACCAGCTGAAGTCCAAGACCCGGGGCTATGCCTCCCTCGACTACGAGCCCACCGGCGAGCAGTCCGCCCAGCTCGTCAAGGTCGACATCCTGCTGCACGGCGACAAGGTCGACGCGTTCTCCGCGGTCACGCACAAGGACAAGGCGTACGCGTACGGCGTGCGGCTCGTCGCCAAGCTGCGCGAGCTGATCCCGCGGCAGAACTTCGAGGTGCCGATCCAGGCCGCCATCGGCTCCCGGGTCATCGCCCGTGAGACGGTCCGCGCCATCCGCAAGGACGTCCTCGCCAAGTGCTACGGCGGTGACATCTCCCGTAAGCGGAAGCTGCTGGAGAAGCAGAAGGAGGGCAAGAAGCGGATGAAGATGGTCGGCAATGTGGAGGTGCCGCAGGAGGCCTTCATCGCTGTGCTGTCGACGGACGAGTCGGGCGGGGAGAGCAAGGGCAAGAAGTAGCCCCGGCGGAGAGGCCGAGGGCCGGCTTGCGGTTCCGGCCCGCCCCCCGGCTCCGGCCCGCACCCCCGGCTTGCGGCTCCGGCCCGCACCCCGGCTCCCGGCTCGGGCCCGCACTCCCGGCTCCGGATCGGGTCTGCAGCCCGGCTCCGTCCCGTCTCTACTCGGTGGTAGCCCAACGGGCCCCTGTGTCGCAATGCACTGCGACGCAGGGGCCCGTTCGTTATGAAGCGGCGGCCCGTTGCCTCTTACGCGGCGGACGTGCGCGCTCTACCCTGATCACGGCTTCGTGGTTACTCGCCAGTTAAACAAGCGGGATCGAGCACCGCAGGCCAGGTGCCGCAGGACAGAAACGCAGAGTACGCAGGACACACACAGGAACAACAGGAACAAGCAGCAGTCAGCAGGAACAAGCAGCCGGTCGTGAAGCACTGCCGCAGGCCCGGAGGATGTCGTGAGCGACACACAGACCCTGATCGATAACCGACCGCCCTCCGTGGCGAACCTCTTCGTCGACCGCGTGGCGGCCACCCCGGACGGGGAGGCCTACCGCTATCCCGTCCCGTCGGCCGCCGGCGAGGGGCCCGACGAGTGGAAGTCGCTGAGCTGGGCACAGGCCGCCGAGCGCGTGTACGCCGTCGCGGCAGGGCTGATCGGTCTGGGCGTTCAGCCGGAGGAGCGGATCGCGCTCGCCGCCAGTACCCGGGTGGAATGGATCCTCGTCGACCTCGGTGTGATGTGCGCGGGCGCCGCCACCACCACGATCTACCCGTCGACCAACGCCGAGGAGTCGGCCTTCATCCTCTCCGACTCCGAGAGCCGGGTGCTGATCGCCGAGGACGCCGGCCAGCTGGCCAAGGCCCGCGAGCGCCGCGCGGAGCTGCCGAACCTCGCCCACGTCGTCGTCATCGACCCCGAGGACGCCGGACCTGCCGAGGGCGACCCCGAGGGCTGGGTGCTCACCCTCGCCGACCTGGAGGCCCGCGGCGTCGAGTACCTGGCGAAGAACCCCGACGCGGTCGAGGAGCGGGTGTCCGCGATCACGGCCGACCAACTGGCCACCCTGATCTACACCTCGGGCACCACCGGCCGCCCCAAGGGTGTGCGCCTGCCGCACGACAACTGGTCGTACATGGCCAAGGCCACCGTGGCGACCGGCATGATCACCAAGGAGGATGTCCAGTACCTCTGGCTGCCGCTCGCGCACGTCTTCGGCAAGGTCCTCACCTCCGGTCAGATCGAGGTCGGTCACGTCACCGCCGTCGATGGCCGGGTCGACAAGATCATCGAGAATCTGCCGGTGGTCCAGCCGACGTACATGGCCGCCGTTCCCCGCATCTTCGAGAAGGTCTACAACGGTGTCGCCGCGAAGGCGCGGGCCGGTGGCGGGGCCAAGTACAAGATCTTCCAGTGGGCGGCCGGGGTCGCCCGCGAGTACGCGACGGTCTCGCAGGACAACTTCCGGCGCACCGGCACGGCCTCCGTCCCGTTCGCACTCGGTGCCAAGCACAAGGTCGCCGACACCCTCGTCTTCGCCAAGATCCGGGAGGCCTTCGGCGGCCGGCTGCGTGCCTGCATCTCCGGCTCCGCGGCGCTCGCCCCCGACATCGGCTACTTCTTCGCGGGTGCCGGGATCCACATCCTGGAGGGTTACGGCCTCACCGAATCGAGCGCCGCCTCCTTCGTCAACCCGGGAGAGGCCTACCGCACCGGCACCGTCGGCAAGCCGCTCCCCGGCACCGAGGTGCGAATCGCCGACGACGGCGAGATCCTGCTGCGCGGCCCCGGCCTGATGCAGGGCTACCAGGGGCTGCCGGAGAAGACCGCCGAGGTGCTGGAGGCGGACGGCTGGTTCCACACCGGAGACATCGGAGAGCTGTCCGTGGACGGCTACCTCCGGATCACCGACCGCAAGAAGGACCTCATCAAGACGTCCGGCGGCAAGTACATCGCCCCGGCGGAGATCGAGGGACGGTTCAAGGCGGTCTGCCCGTTCGCCTCCAACATCCTGGTGCACGGCGCGGACCGTAACTTCTGCACCGCCCTGATCGCACTCGACGAGCCGACCATCCTCGGCTGGGCCGCAGAGAACGGTCTGGGCGGGAAGCCGTACGCGGACGTGGTGGCCGCCCCGCAGACCGTCGCGCTCATAGAGGGCTATGTGAAGCGGCTCAACGAGGGGCTGCAGCGTTGGCAGACCATCAAGAAGTTCCGGCTGCTGCCCCGCGATCTCGACATCGAGCACGGCGAGCTGACGCCCAGTCTCAAACTGAAGCGGCCGGTCGTCGAGCGGGAGTACAAGGGCCTCATCGACGACATGTACGCGGGGAGCCGCGAGGCGTAACGCAGGTCCTCGGGCGGCGGCCGCACGGTGCGGCCGCCCCTGTCCCGCTCCGCTCACTTTCTCCGCCCACTTCGGCAACTCGTCGCTTATGGGCATGGTCCATCTGTCACTCTGTCGGTGTCGTCAGCGGCGCCCAGTGAGAACAGACAGACAGAACGAGAACAGACAGAGCGCGAACAGGTCAGGAGCTGCACCGTGGGGCCCATTCCCTTGCAGCGGGACATCGTTCAAGGTCCCGGCAACACCGTCGGCCATGCGGATGCACGGCCCGTCGCCCGTACGTCCCTGCCCGGAAACCTCCTCGCACCCTCCGCCGGCCGCCGGTTCGTCGAGGCGGCGCTCACCGAATGGACCGGGCTCGGGCTGCCGGCGGCCGTGGGCTTCAGCGAGCGGCTGGCCGACGACGCGGCGGTCGTCGTCAGCGAGCTGGTCACCAACGCGGTCGTGCACGCCGGGACCAACGTCGAGCTGCTGTGCCGGCTGGAGGAGGCCACCGAGGACGAGGCCGCGGCCCTGGTGCTGGAGGTCTCCGACCACCACCCGGCCCGCGCCGTGCGCAGCGAACGTGCGGAGGACGGCGGCCCGGCCGACGCGGCGGAGAGCAGGGCCACCACCGGCTCCGCCGATCCCGCCGAGTACGGTCGCGGACTCCAGCTCGTCGGCACCCTCGCCGAGCGCTGGGGCATCACCTACCGCACCGGCCTCAAGACCGTCTGGGCCCGGCTCCCCGTCGACGACTGGAACCCGTTCCCCGAACCGTCCACCGAGCCCGGATTCCAGCAGGGACTGCGCGCCGCCGAACTGCTCGCCCCCAACGCCCGGCGGGCCCTGCGCGACGGCGCGGACTGGGCGGGCCGCGGCGCACTCTCGTTCCTCGCCGAAGCCTCGGACCTCCTCGCCGGCCAGCTCGACGAGGACATCGTGGCGGCGCTCGCCGGACAGTTACTGGTGCCCAGACTCGCCGACTGGTGCGCGATCTGGCTGGAACCCGAGAACGGCGGACCCGCGGCAGTGCCCCGGCTCGCCAGCGTCTGGCACCGCGACGAGGCCGAGACCGGGCAGCTGCGTACGCTGTTGGAGCAGGACCCGATCCGGCTGCCCGAGCGGGTGGGCACCGGGCCCGTCTCGCTGCCCTGGCCCGGGGGAGAGGAGGACGGCGAGAAGGCCGACGAGCGCCCCGAGTCCGCTCTCGCCTACCGGATCACCTCGGGCGGCCGAACCCTCGGCGCCGTACTCCTCGGCCGCGAGGGGACGGCACGCGTCCCCGACGAAGTGACCGCCCTGATCGAGGACTTCGTACGCCGTGTCGGCCTCGCCGTCGGCGCCGCCCGCGCCTACACCCGGCAGGCCACCATCAGCCGCATCCTGCAGCGCGCACTGCTGCCCAGCAAGGTCGCCGACATACCCGGCGTAACCAGCTCACTGGTGTACGAACCCAGCGACGACGGGGTCGTCGGCGGCGACTTCTACGACATCTTCCCGTGCCCCGGCGACCGCTGGTGCTTCGTCCTCGGCGACGTCCAGGGCAGCGGCCCCGAAGCCGCCGTCGTCACCGGTCTGGCCCGGCCCTGGCTGCGGCTGCTGGCCCGTGAGGGTTTCGGCGTCGGCGAGGTGCTGGACCGGCTCAACCGGCTGCTCCTCGACGATGCCATGGAGGCCGCCGAGGCGGCCGCGCTCATGGTGGCCGCGGCGGGCGGGCAGCAGACGGCGGACACCGGGCAGTCCCGCTTCCTCTCCCTGCTGTACGGGGAACTGGTGCCGCTGCCCGACGGCGGCGTGCGCTGCACCGTGGCCAGCGCCGGCCACCCGCTGCCGCTGCTGCTGCGGCCCGACGGCGAGGTGCGCCCGGCCGCCGATCCGCAGATGCTGCTCGGGATCTTCGACGACGTCGCATACGAGAGCCAGAGCTTCGACCTGGCACCGGGCGACAGCCTGCTGTGCGTCACGGACGGCGTGACGGAGCGGCGCTCCGGGACGCTGATGTTCGACGACGGGGACGGTCTGGCCCGTGCGCTGGCCGACTGCGCCGGGCTGTCGGCGGACGGGATCGCGGACCGCATCAAGCGGGCCGTGCACGAATTCGCCGAGCGGCCGCCCGACGACGATCTGGCGCTGCTGGTGCTGCAGGCGGGGTGAGGCCATGCGTCCCCGGACGGGCGGCCTCCGTGATCACGGACGTGGCCCGGGGTTCCCCGGCGGCGAGCGACAATGGGCGGTATGCCTTCCGTACTGCCCGATGGTGAACCCGTACCCGACGACGGGGCGCTGCCCCGCCATGCCCTGGAAGGCGCCGCCGACCGGCCGCTCGGCTTCTACCTGCATGTGCCCTACTGCGCGACCCGCTGCGGCTACTGCGACTTCAACACCTACACCGCCACCGAGCTGCGCGGCTCCGGCGGCGCGCTGGCCTCCCGGGACAACTACGCCTCCCACCTGATCGGCGAGGTCCGCCAGGCCCGTAAGGTCCTCGGCGACGATCCGCGTCCGGTCCGTACGGTCTTCGTCGGCGGCGGCACGCCCACGTTGCTGGCCGCGGGGGACCTGGTACGGATGCTGGGTGCGATCCGCGAGGAGTTCGGGCTCGCGGACGATGCCGAGATCACCACCGAGGCCAACCCGGAGTCCGTCGATCCGGCGTATCTGGCCGAGCTGCGCGAGGGCGGCTTCAACCGGGTCTCGTTCGGGATGCAGAGCGCGCGGCAGCACGTGCTGAGGATCCTGGACCGCACGCACACGCCGGGCCGGCCCGAGGCATGTGTCGCCGAGGCGCGGGAGGCGGGCTTCGAGCACGTCAACCTCGATCTGATCTACGGAACGCCCGGGGAGTCCGACGACGACTGGCGGGCCTCGCTGGACGCGGCGATCGGGGCGGGGCCGGACCATGTGTCCGCGTACGCGCTGATCGTCGAGGAGGGCACGCAGCTGGCCCGGCGGATCCGGCGCGGCGAGATCCCGATGACCGATGACGACGCCCACGCGGACCGGTACCTGATCGCGGACGAGGCGATGGCCGCGGCGGGCTTCTCCTGGTATGAGGTGTCGAACTGGTCCCGTACGCCCGAGGGCAGGTGCCTGCACAACGAGCTGTACTGGCGGGGCGCCGACTGGTGGGGCGCCGGTCCCGGGGCGCACAGCCATGTCGGCGGGGTGCGCTGGTGGAACGTGAAGCATCCGGGGGCGTACGCGCAGGCGCTGGCCGAGGGGCGGTCGCCGGGGGCCGGGCGCGAGATCCTCTCCGCGGAGGACCGGCGGGTCGAGCGGATCCTGCTGGAGCTGCGGCTCGTGGACGGGTGCCCGTTGTCGCTGCTGGCACCGGCGGGGCTGGCCGCGGCGGGCCGGGCGGTGGAGGACGGGCTGCTGGAGCCGGCGCCGTACGGGGAGGGGCGGGCGGTGCTCACGCTGAGGGGGCGGCTGTTGGCGGACGCGGTGGTGCGGGACCTGGTCGACTGAGTGGAGCGGGGGCACGGGTTGCCCCCGGCCCCCCCCCCAAGAAACCCCGAGGGGGCGGTGTGGTAAAAAAAAAA
>NZ_JBHVFF010000014.1:0-57293 GCF_042801895.1 Streptomyces sp. NPDC057543
GTCGTCGTGCACCGGCCGGAGCGGTTCGCCCTCCGTGGCCTCGCGGTACTGGTCCTGGAAGCCGAGGAGGTGGCCGGTCTCGTGCGCGATGACGTACGACGTGTCGGTTGAGTTCTCGCCGCCCTCCGCGACGTACCAGGTGGCGCTGTCGAACCGGACCACCCCGCCCAGGTCCGGGTGCAACTTCACCGTGTGGTGCGCCTGTGCGGGATCGTCGACGAACTCCAGCTCCACCCTCAGCAGATCCCCGTTCGGGAGACGGTGCTTCGGTTCGTTGTAGTACGCGTCGACGCCGCGCTTCGCCATCGCCTTGGCGTTCACGACGTGGTTCTCGGTAGCGCCCGGCCGCCGTTCCAGATGGATGCGAACCGTGACGTCGGAGCGCACACTGCCGTCGCTGAGCAGGGTGCGCTCGACGGAGAACGCGCGCTCATGGACGGGCGCGGCGGCCCCGCCCATGTCCATGGTCCGCTTGCTGGGCCGGACAACGTCGGCCGTACCCAACGAACGGACGTCGGTGACCGGCTCGGGTCGGGGAGCCGGGGCGAAGGGGGACGGGGGGAGTTCGACGACGGCGTACTTGGCAGCGGGCGTGAGGGTGGGAGCCGGGGGCTCTTGCGGGCCGGTGTGCTGCGTGTGGAGCGGGGCGGTCGGCGAGGAGTGCGGCTGGGGCTGACGGGGCCGGTGCGGGCTCGGGGTCATCACGATGTCCTCGTCCCAGTCCACCGGGGCGTCCTCGCCCATCACGATGTCCTCGTCGAAGACCGTGTGCGTCGGTGTGGCCTGGTGGTAGGGAGGGGTCTGCGCGCCCGGAGTGGCGGGGGTCATGGGGTTCTCCGACCACAGCTGGGCAAGCCGCTGCTGCACCTCGGCGCGGTGCTCCGTGACGTAAGGATCCAGCTGAGCCAGGCGGTCCTGCGCCCTGGCGAACGCCGCCGGGTCCTGGGCCCGGCTCGCCTTGACGGCCGCGAACTTGGCCACGTTACGCAGGTGTTCCACCTCGTACAGATGGCTCCGGAGGTCAGCGAGGTCGAAGTCGGGCGGTGGCGGCACGATGTCCCTGACCGCCGACCAGTTGCCGACCAGGAAGTCCAACTCGGCTGCGGTGAAATGCCGCAGACCTTCGAGGGACATCCTGCTCCAGTGCAGGAAGCCGTGGTAGTCGAGGTCGGCGTCGCCGTTCTCGTCGCGGTCCTCGCCGAGGAGTTCGTCGGCGATCTCGTCGAACCGTTCCCGGTCCAGCTCGGCGCGGAGCTCCTCGATCTCCGTGCGGTGCCCGACCAGATACTCCAGCGCCAGCTCCTCCGGGGTGGCGGGGCGCTGCCAGAGGTCGGCGTCCATGTTCAGCCGGGTGACGTCCGAAGGGGTGTGCAGCCGCAGAGCGTCGGCGAGCCGGGTGAGGGCGAGCGGATGCACACCCAGCTCGTGTGCGGCGGCGTCGGTGACTGCGTCGGTGTCCACCACCTCGGTGCGCTGCCACTGGTCGATCCGCTGCTGGTTCTCCTGCATGTCCGGGCCGAGCAGGCTGCGCATGCTCTCACCCTGGCTGTGCTGGAAGGTCGACAGGTCCCACCAGTCGTCGGCGGAGACCTCGAGTTCCGACATCCGCCGGACGAACTCGCCCACCTGCGGTCCCGCGCCGAGCCGCGTCGCCAGCGTCTGCAGGGTGTGCAGTGCTTCGCTCGGCGTGGCGGCCTGGTGCAGCACGGGCAGGGCGCTGCGCAGATGGTCGGGGTGCAGTCCCAACGCCCTGGATACGGCGGCCAGATGGACCGGGTTGACGGGAGTGACCGGGCTTTCCAGGTTGACCGGCGTGTGGTCGCTCGGGTGCGTGGCCGGGCCCTCGATGTGTCCGGTCGGGGCCGTCGGCTGCGGCCGCGTGACGATCTCCGCCCCGAGGATGAGCAGCGAGGTGCTGTTGATGCGAGTGGTGAGCTGCACGCCCGGCTCGGGCGTGGTCACGATGGTGAGCGTGCCCGGCTGGTCCAGGTCGGGGGTGCGCGGTGCGCTGCTCCGGGCCGCCCGCAGTGCGGCCAGCCGCAGCCGGTCCGGGGTCCAGCCCTCCGGCAGCCGGCCGTCCGGGGTGTGGGTGTAGTCGGACGCGAACGCGTCCTGGGTGAGCGCGGTCAGCGCCGCCTCGGTCGACTCCTTCGTGACGTGCGGGGCGTGGTCCTGGGAACGGCGGGCGGCCAGCAGCTCCAGCAGACCGGGCTCGTCGAACAGTCCGGCGTGCGTGTTGCGGCGCAGCGCGGCCTCGACGTCCGCCGTGAGCATCGGGTTCGGTGTCCCGCCCTGCTGCTCGCGCGGGGCGTCCCAGGAGTCGGTGGACCGGGGCGTCGGGCGCCGGTGTTCGAGGACCTGGCGTACGAGATTCTCGCGGCCCGCGTCCGGGTCCAGGTCGAAGCCCAGCAGCCGGGCCGCGGCCTCTTCGGGGCTGTGCACGGACAGCGCTCCGATGTCGGCGCCGTCCTCCGACGGGCCGGTCTCCCTCGTCGGCCGAAGCTCCACGGTGAACCGGGTCTTGGGGAGCCGGCCGTTCTCCTTGCTCTCTTCCCCGGAGTTGTATGTGTCGTCGATGTGCTCCTGCACGTCGGACAGCTTCTCGCGCAGTTCGGCGAGGGCCTGCGGGTGCATGTTCCCCGGGTAGTGAACGATCCGGGTGAGGTTCAGCCCACGGTCGCCGTTGGTGAACACCACGTGCGACACCCGGAAGCCGGCGAGCCCGCCGGACGCCCGGGCATACGTCATCGGGGTCTCGGAAGTGACCGCCACGATGTCCTCGGCGTTCCACTCCGGGTGCGGCTGGAAGCGGGACGGACGGAACCAGCGGTGCTCGCCGTCCTTCACGACCCCCTGCATCCGCACGCCGCCCGCCGCGCCCTCCCACAGGTACCCGCCGTCGGGCAGCACCTCGAAGAGGCCGTTGGCCAAGGCGTTGTTGTGTGCGTCCCGTACGGCCTCGCGCAGATCACCGGGGGTCCACTCCTCGGGGAACAACATCCGCGGATTGGTGCCCCAGCCGTCCTGGACGACCCCGTCGGGCGAGTCGCCCTCGCCGACCTTCAGGGTCGCCTTCCCCGGTCCCGTAGGCGGATTCCGGAACCACACTTCGGCCCGGCGCACACCGTTGAAGTCGGGGCCCGTCAGCTTCTCGAATCGGATGCCACGGTCCGTCTGGGCCACCTCGCGCTTCTCTTCGCCGTGTGCGTACTGCACCCCGGTCAGCGTCTGGGGGTCGCCGCGCAGCACGAAGCGCATCGAGGCGTCGCTGAACGCGGGATCGTCGGACAGCCCGCGGGGCGACGGCGGTTCGAGGTGGGTGGGCGGCAGCAGACCGTTCTGGTCGGGGTGGGGGGCGAAGTCGGTGATGGTGCCGGTGGTGTCGGCGCTGCCCTTGATGCGTACGCCCTGGTAGACGCCGTCGAAGGTCCGGCGTCCGGAGCGTTCGCTGTCGGGGGTCAGGCTGCCGTTCCTGACGTGGTCGAGGTACACCTGGCGGGCCGCGTGCAGGACTTCGTCCGGGCTCCAGTGGTCCGGGAACATCGTCCGGTCACTGCCGTCCGGCCGTTTGCCCGCCTGGTAGGTGCCGTTGGGGTTGCGTGGCCCCGTGGCTTCGGGGCGGAACCGCCCGGAGGGGCCGCGCGGGGCGAGGAGACCGTTGGTGCCGGTGCGGGGGTTGCCGCGCAGGACCCGTTCCCGTACGTCGAGCGGGATGTGCGCCCTGGCCTTGTCGTGCGGAGCCGTGCCCACGCCGGGGGTGTGCGACCAGGCGTCGTCGACCGCCGTGGAGAGCAGCAGCAGATCCCGCGGCATGATCCGCAGCGTCGGCGAGAGGTGGTGGTCGGACGTCATGTGGTCCATGTCGAACTGCACGAGCCCCGCGTCGTCGATGCCGTAACCGGACATCAGCGAATGGTCGTCGTACACCGGCCGGAACGGCCGGCCCTCCCTGGCCTCGCGGTACTGGTCCTGGAAGCCGAGAAGATGGCCGGTCTCGTGCGCGATGACGTACGACTTGTCGATCGCGCCCGCCCCGCCCTCCGAGACGTACCAGGTGGCGCTGTCGTCCCGGCCCTCCCCGTTCGGGTCCGGGTGCAACCTCACCTGCCGGTGCGCGTCTGCGGGATCGAAGACGAACTCCATCTTCACCCGCAGCAGATCACCGTTCGGGAGACGGTGTTTCGGTTCGTTGTAATACTTGTCGATGCCGCGCTTCGCCATCGCCTTGGCGTACTTGACGTGCTTCAGGGTGGTGCCCGCCTGCGGGAACAGATGGACACGCACTGTGACGTCGGAACGCACACTGCCGTCGCTGAGCAGGACGCGCTCGACGGAGAACGCGCGCTCCCAGACGGACGCGGCGGCCCCGCCCATGTCCATGGTCCGGTCACTGGGCGGCAGAATCTCGGCCTTGCCCAGCGACTGGACGTCGGTGACCGGCTTCGGGAGGGGACCCGGGGGAAGTTCGGCGACGGAGTAGTCGGCGGTGAGCGTGGGCGTGGCGGCGGGCTTGTGCGGGGGGACGGGTGCCGAGGACTCGTGCGGGCTGGTGTGCTGCGTCCGAAAAGGGGCGTTCGGCGAGGTGTTCGGGGCATGGGACGACTCGGTCCGCTGCTGGGCGGTCGGCTCCGTCGTCCCGTCGAAGTGTGAGCCGTTCTGCTGAAGGTGTACGGAGAGCGGCGCACCGCTCCCCGGCGCCGGCCGGAACCGGTCCGACCCGCCGGGGTTCGTCCCCGACGGCGGTGTGTGCACGGTCAGGTCCACGTGGAACGTTCCGGCCAGCAGCGGCAGGAAACTCTTCGACCAGGGGGAGTCCCCGCTGTGCTCCCACTCGGCGACGGCCCTCCGCACCTCCTGGAACAGCAGGTTGCGGGCCCTGCGGGCCGCCGCCTCACTGGTCGGTACGGAGGTGTGCGGGAGGAGATCGGGGAGCAGTTCGGCGAGCCCGTGCGGGCCCAGATCCCTCACATGGGCGTGCACGGCCTCCTTCATGCCGAGCACCAGCGTGTGCAGGTCCTGGTGGCTCTCGACATCGGACGCGGCCGAAGCGGTGGCGCGCAGCTCGTCCGGGGAGTTGACCAGGTCCCTCAGCTTCTGGCCGAGGTGGGGAAGCTTCGGCCCGACTGCCGAGGGGGCGCTGACCAAAAGCGAAGTGAGCTGCGAGTAGGCGTCGTCGGGCACCTTGAGCACCGGGCGGGGCGTACCCGGCACGGGTTCGAAGTCGGACCCGTCGTCGGAGACCGAGTCGTGGTCGGAGACCGAGTCGTGGTCGGAGACCGAGTCGTGGTCGGAGACCGAGTCGTGGTCGGAGGCCCAGTCGTGGTCGGATTCGTTGTCGGACGGCGTTTCCTGCGGAGGCCTCAGGTCACTGGTCTGATCGACGTGCCGGTAGTGGCCGTCCTTCAGTAGAAGCTCGACGCCTTCGGCGCCCTCGTGGCCCGTCGCCTCGCTCCCGTCGGGCATGAACGTATGGCGTCTGCCGTCCACCAGCACCGTCACCGGCACCCCGAACAGCTGGGCTGCCAGCGGCGGGTACAGGTCACCCGCGCTGTCCTTGGCCGCGGAGTCCTCGTTGGCGGGCCGCTCCGTCTGCGACGCGGCGAGCGCGGTCCGCTGCTCCGGGGTCAGTACCGCACGGTGGTTCTCGGTGGGGGCGCCCGCCGAGTGCGGAATCCACTTGCCCTCCGTGTACTCCCGGCCCTGTGGCGTCGACCTGTCCAGCAGGTCCTCCAGGCCGGCCGCGCGGACCTCGTCGGGCTCGAACTTGTCGGCGAGGTCCGGGTGGGTGTAATCGGCCAGGGGGTTGTCCCCGCCCCCGCGGAGGGTCTCTCCGAACAGCGCACGCAACTCGTTCGCCACACCGGTGAGGTCGTGGTCCCTCGGGACGGCGATGCCCTGCTGCGCCAGTAGGTTCGGATCGATCCGGACCAGGTGCTCGGCCAGGGAGTGGAAGAAGCCGTTGCCGTCGTGCGAGACCGGGCCGACCGGGTGGATCCGACCGGACGAAAGGTCCTCCACGCCGAGGAGTTCACCCTGGTCGTCGGTGAACTCCGCGTACGTGTCGGCGGGGGGTACGGACTTCTCCACGCCGTGGTCGTGCTCCACGGTCGGGTCGTAGGCCAGCACCTGGGGCTCAGTGGTGTCACCGCGCTCGTTCGCCGGGAGCCGGTGCCAGTCGTTGAGGGCGTCGGCGGCCGACCGCAGCGCGTGGTAGTGCTCGCCTGCGGCCCTCAGCTTCTGCTCCAGCGACTCCAGCTTCGGCCGGACCGTCTCCCGTACCGCGTTCAGTTCGGCGTTCGCCGCGTCCAGCGCCTGCTGCGCCGTCTGCCGGGCCTCGGGGGTGGTCGCCGCGTCCAGCCGGTGCTGCGCGTCCTGCACCACGAACGCCAGGTCGGTCAGCGGGCGGTAGGTGCTCCAGTACGCGTCGTGGTTGGCCTTCCAGGTCTTCCATCCCTTGGCCACGTCGTCCCATTGGCTGGACAGCGCCTCGGGGTGGTTCTGGTCGTTGATGAGCCCCAGGTCGCGGGCCACGTCCTCGCGGATCCAGGCGAGCACCTCGGTGTCCGCCTCACCGGCCTGGAGGCCCGGCGGGTCGTAGCCCTCCCAGGTCAGCCCGCGGGCTGCCAGCTGCCCGACCGGGCTGTCCTTGATGTGACGGTGCACCCCGGCGACGGCCAGCCACTTCGTGGGCACGGAGAAGAGGAACGCCCGCCCGGTGTCCGGCTTCATGTTGATCTTGGCGGCGGTCGCCTCGTTGAACTTGAACTCCTCCGACGAGCCGACGCCCGGCGCGATGACCGGGGTGACCTGGTAGGTCGTCTTGTGCGAGTCGGCCCCGATGGCGTCACCTCCCATCCCGCCGTTCTTGCTGTGGGACTGCCCCTCACCCACGTCGAAGCTCTCCCCCGTGCCGGTGGCGAACTCCATCCGTACATCGGCCGTCGCGAGGAGCTTGGCCCCCGACAGGTCGAAGGCCGGGTGGAGTTGGAGGGTGCCGGTGGCGCCGCCGACGACGGTGTCGTCCACCAGGCCGAGCGGCTGGTAGCCGGTCTCGCCCAACGCCGAACCGTCGATGAGCGAACCGGTCAGGGACATCTCGCTGGTGCCGGTCGTCAGCGTGTCGCCGCCACCCTTGCCGGGCGACAGCAGTTTGACCTTCGCGGCCTTGGCACGGGCCTCGGTCAGCTGGTCACCGGTGAGCACACCCCGGGTCTCCACCCCCTTGCCCGCGTGTCCCCCGTTGAGGTGCTGGCTCTCGGCCTTCGCCAGGGTGATGTGGGCCAGGTTCTCGACGTTCCTCGAGCCGAGCACCCGCGTGAAATGCACCCCGTTGCCGGGGACCAGCCCGGCGGGCCGGTTGTCGCCGGACACGTGCTGGGTGAGGTGCCGGCTGATCCTGTCCGGCGTCGCGTTGTTCGACGGCCACACGTCCACGGCGGCGGGCGGCGGTGTGTACACATCGCCCTCGTTCTCCCCGCCCGGCTTGAGCAGTGCCAGCGGCTCCTGGCTCTTCGCACTGCCCGCTTCCCAGGTGTGTTCCAGGACGACGTCGCCCTTGTTGTCCACCACCGTGACCACGACGTCGTACGAGGTGGAG
Organism: Streptomyces sp. NPDC057543; assembly: GCF_042801895.1. NCBI lineage: Bacteria > Bacillati > Actinomycetota > Actinomycetes > Kitasatosporales > Streptomycetaceae > Streptomyces > Streptomyces sp. NPDC057543. The sequence continues at coordinate 7,598 of NZ_JBHVFF010000014.1, forward strand.
ACGGTGGCGAGCGGGCCGGGAATCACCGTCACCTGCGCCGTGGTCTGCGACTCCGAGCTGCTTTGGCCACCGCTCTCTCCCTTCGAGCCGCTGGAGTTCCCCAGCGGGCCGCCCGACGAACCGTTCGGTCCGGTGATGCGTTCGGTGACGTTCGCGGAAAGGCCGCGGGAGCGGGTGACGCCCCGCGAGGCGCTGTTGCTGTTGGTGACGGAGTGGCCGTTCTCCACATCGCCGAAGCCGAAGTCCTCGACCGTCCGGGTGCCGGGGACCTGCTTCACCGTCACCCGGTATTCCTTGCCCCCGACAGGGAGGCTGTCGGTGAAACCGCGCCAGGGCGCGCGCCCCCGGTACTGCTGCGGGATGCCGGACTCGACCATGGCCTGCCCGTGCCGTTCGGACAGCAGTGTCCTGATGGACTCCAGGCTGTTGCGGGTGAACCGCAGATTGCGCAGGGTCTGCATGAACTGCGCCCGTCCCGCGTCGTGACCGCTCGGAGCCGACACCGGGACGACCCCGAGCGGACTCTCCTTGAACCACGAGGAGTGCGACCAGGTCCCGGCCCCGTCGGCGAGACCGGGCACCCGCGCGATACCGGTGTTGAACAGATTCAGCGCGTGCGCCGCCTGTTCGGAGACCAGTCCGCGCCAGGCGTTCGCCTTGTCCACCAGCTGCCCGGTCCACGCGGGCAGCTTCGAGCGGAACGGGGTGAGGGCGCCGAGCTTGTCGGCGGACATCTCGACGCGATACTGGGCGTCCGTCGTGACCGGCACCCACTGACCGTTCTCCGGAACGATGTTGACCGACCGGCTGATGGTCTTGCCGCCGCCCTGCGAGGTCACACTGGAGCGCTGGTACGGGGTGGCGCCGAAGCCGTAACGCGTCGTGGTGGGTACGCCCGTCGGCTGCGCGGGGAAGTGCCCCACGTTCACGTCGAACGACAGCACCCAGCCCTTGCTGTCGCCGCCCGAGACCGCCAGGTCCAGGGTGCGGTTCATCTCCGGCTTGAGGTCGACGGGGCCGCCCACGGCGGTCGGGTTCCCCCGCCGTCCGACGAGGCGTATGTCGCCCGTCGCGCCGTACAGGAAACCCGGGGCGCGTACGTCGTTGAGCTGCTTGCCCGTCGGGGAGAACACCTGGTCGGAGTCGGAGGTCAGCGACATCGAGCCGAAGGCGTTCTTCATCCGCTGGTGCTGGCTGGTCCCCTCGGTCGTCAGCGACCACTCACCGCGGGTCGCCCGGTTCGCGACCAGCGGGCCCGCCTGCTGGAGGTGATGGTCCGTCGGCACGTAGAGGGTGATGACCGGGATGCTCTTGAGCGAGTCGTCGCGCTGCCACTCCGAGGGCGCCCACAGGTCCTCGGTCTCGGTCAGCGGGTCCAGCTCCCGCGAGGTGGTCTCGCGGCTGGTGACGAACGGGTTGGCCGCGCCCTCCGCATGCGGGTCGACCTTCGGCATGTACTGCTCCGACAGATGGAGCATCACGCTGAAGTCCCCGAGCGTGGCCTCGGGGCCGCCCACGGTGGCCGGCTCGTGGATCTTGCGCCCCGCCCGGCCGAGCGTGAGGGCCCGGTACGGCGCGTGCCACTGGTGCACGCCCACCAGCTCGGCCTTGAACCGGCCGGTCGCCAGGAAGGAATGCACCCCGGCCGGGGTGGCCGTCACGTCCTCGCGGCCGGCTGTGAACGTGGTGCCGTTGCCCCGGGTGTGCTGGCGGTTCGCGCCGGCCTTGGCCCCCAGTACACCGATGTGGTCCGGCGTACCGGTACGGAACGTTTCGTTCGAGCGCAGTTCGACGGTGCCGCCCGCCTGGGCCCCGAAGGTGTGCGTGGTGCTGTGGGCGTTGCCCACGCGCTCACCGGCGTTGTTGTTCTGGCGGGTCATCCGGTCACGGTCGGTGCCCTGGTAGACCGGCGGATCGAGATCGGCCTTCAGGTTCAGCGCGAAGAGGTTCTCCTTGGTGAGATTGCGGCCGAACAGCTTGACGGACAGCCCGTCGTGGGCGAGTTCGTTGAGCGTCACCGCCAGGTTCCGCTCGTCGAACCTGGCCATGATGATGCGGGTGTTGGCCTTGGCCCGGTCCCGCTCGCCGCTGATGGCCTGCGTGAACTTGGTCCATTGGCTGCGCGGATCGGCTGTGTTCGCACCTGGCCGCGGGGCGACCAGCACCGAGTCGCCGTGCGTCCGGTTGATCCAGTCGAGTACCCGGTCGACGAGTACGTTCGGGGACGTCGGGTCCGGAGAGTGACTGTTGTCGATGACGAGGTCGGTGGCCCTGGTGTGCGTCAGGTCGTAGTCGCCGTCGCGCCAGTGCGCGGGCAGCGGCGGCTCGCTCCCCTCGGGACGGGTGTGGGTGTCGGGGTCCCAGCCCGCCCGCTCGCGGGCCTCGCGCACCGGCATCCGTACGAGATTCCAGGTGTCGAGGACCCTCGTCTCGCCCTTGAACGTGACGGGCACCTTCAGCTCCTGGAGGTAGAGGGCCGTGGAACTGCCCTTCACCCGCCCGGTGATCTTGCGCCCCACGTTCCCGCCCTGGAGCGAGACCTCGCTGGAGTCGTGGCTGTAGTGCAGGGTGAGCCCGAGCTGCATGAAGATGTGCGGCGCCTGGTCGGTCGGGATGGCGAACCGTGAACCGCCGAAGAAGGCCACCACATAACGCCGGTTGTCCTGGACCAGGATCTCGTTCTTCACGGTGATGGCGTCCGTGATGCGCATCTCGGCGTCGTCCACGACCTCGATCAGATGGTGCTCTCCGGATATCGCCTTTCCCACCTGGAAGCTGCCCGCGGACTGGCCGTTGCGCCTGCGCACGTCGAGCGGTGCCAGCGGTCCACGGGCCATCTCGTCGGACATGCTGTGGAAGCGGTCCGTGCTGAAGTAGTCGCTGAGCTGCTTGTGCTTGTACCCGCCCGGCCTGGCTTCGAGCTTCTGGACCGCCCAGTCGAAGAGCGACTTCACCGGGCCGAAGCCCTCGGTGCTCGGTGAGCCGAGAGGCGAGCCGGGCGGCGGGGTGAAGTTGCGCGGGACGCGCAGCTCCGTCACCTTCGGCACGGCGGAACCCTTGGACACCCGGGTCGTCATCCCGTTCTTGATGCCCGCGCCGAAGGATTCGAGCTGCTCGTCCGGGTGGAACTCGACCTGGTAGTAGACGTCCTGGTGAAAGGACTCGCTGCCGCCGGTCGTGCGCGTCTCACGCTGGTACGAACGCTGGTCGTGGCTGCCGACGACATGCTTCTGGTTGTGACTGGCGCTCCCGCGGAGGTCCAGCAGCATCCGGGCTTCGGACGGCAGTGCCCCGACGGCGAACCCCGCTTGGAGACCGGTGCCCCGGGACGTGCCGGTGTTCGTACCGGTCTGCTGCTGGAGCTGTTGGGACGTGTCCAGCTTGTGCGGGTCGCGGGCCTCGGAGTCCGGATGGTGGGTCCACATATCGGCGTACGGGATGGCCGTGACGGTCATCACGGTCCGCTTCGCCTTGGTGAGGCTCGTCCCGAGGACGGGAACACTGTGCTTGACGACGAACCGGCGGCCGTCGCCGAGGAACGATCCCGGATGCCGGGCCAGTTCGTCGTCGATCTGCTGGATCACGGAGGCGTCGGCCCGGTCGCCGTTGCGCTTGCGGTTGAGCGCGGCGTTGAGCTTGTCGTGGAGCGTCCGGCCGATGCTCGCGCCCTGGCGCGGCTGAAGCAGCTTGGTGCTGCTGTGTCCTGCGGCGGAGCCGGTGGGGAGCGGGGTCTCCCGCCCGGCCTGGTTCTTGACGTACTGGCTGACGTCGTGCTGCCAGAGGGGAGGACGGGGGGCGTCCTCGGTGACCGCCCTGGGGGCGTTCGTGGGGGGCGTCAGGGTGTCATCGTGCCGGGGGTCGTCATCCGGGGTCTGCTCGTTCGTCTGCTGGTTGGACTGCTGGTTCGTCTGCTCGTTGGACTGCTGATCCGTCTGCTGGTTGAGCTGCTGGTCGGTCTGCTGGTTGAGCTGCTGATCCGCCTGCTGGTCAGACCGCTGCTGTTGTTGTTCGGAGTGCTCGTTGGCCTGCTGGTTGCTCTGGCTGCTCTGCTCGTTCTGGAGCTGATCCGTGTCAAGTACCGAGTTGTCCCGGTGCTCGCTGGAGACGACGTTGTCGTGGGACAGCGGCGTCGGAGGAGAGGGCGGCGTCTGCGAAACCGTCTCGTTGACATCAACCGTCTCGTTGACCGTCTCCGTGACGTTGTTCGCCGTGGACTTCGGGGCGGTGACCGATTCATTGGTCTGCGTGAGCGTCGAGTCGAATTCGGTGGAAGTGGTCTGCGTCGAAGTCGGGCGCCGCAGAGGCTTCAGTTCGATGTTGCTGCTGCCTTCGCCATTGTTCGGCAGAAGGGGCGACTGGTTCGAACGGCGCGGCGGGGTGGCCGCATTGGGCGTGCTGCCCGATGACGTGTGGGTGGGCGACAGGTTCGGCGGGGTGGTCGATGCCGGGTTGGCCGGGGGCACGGAAGTGACCGGAGCGACCGGCGTCACCGGGGTCTCGGACTGGTGCTGGAGGTCCGACGTGACCGTGTGTTGCGTGTCGTTCGTGTTCGTGTGGTTGATGGTCTGGACCGTCGCGTCCGAGGAGGTCGTCACCACAGGCTTCACCGGCGTCACCGGGTCGTGGGACGTGACCGTGTGGTTGGACGTGCTGTCGGGCGTCTTGTTGGACGCGTCGTCGGCCGTGGTGTGGTTCGAAGTGTTGCTTTCCGTGGTCTGCGGCGTATTCGCAGTCGTGTTCTGTGTCGTGTTCGTCGTCGTGGGGTTCGTCCCGTTGTTCAGCGGGTCCGATCCGCCGCCGCTCACATCGAGGTGCTTGTCCAGGCCCTTGTCGAGCCCGCCGTCGAGCGCCGACGTGTTGAAGTGGTGGGACATGGCATGCACGACAGGGCGGACGAGATAGACGTGTCCGCCATGGCTCAGTCCGCCGGTCAGCATGCCCGCGACGAATGTGTCCCACGACGTGGTGAAGCCGTCCTGGTAGATCAGGTTGTAGAAACCCTCACCGAGGTTCTGGCCCACGGACTCGACGAGCAGCCCACTGCCCACCATGCCCATCCGGAAGCGCTTGTTGCCCTGGAATCCCATGTGCATCAGCGTCTGGGGCATGTCGTGGGCGAGCGCCTTCAGCGCGTTCTTGTCGAGCTTGCTGCCCAGTTCCTTGGTGAGTTCCCTGCTGAGCGCTTCCGCCGCCCCCTTGGTCGGGCCCGACCAGTGCTCGGTGACGGTCTTGGCCCAGGTCTTGCCGATCTGACGGGACTCCTCCTTCGTCAGCCCGTTGATGGGGGACTTGGCGAACTCCTTGCCCATGTTCTTGATGAAGTTGTCGCTCGCGGCCTTGGCGCCCTCTTTTCCACCGACCTTGGTGAAGCCCTTCATGAGGCTGAGGTCGTGGTCGCTCAGTATCTTGGCCACGTTCTTGGCCAGGTCACCGGCCCCCTTGCCGCCGACCTTCTCCAGGGTCTTGAAGGCTGTCTTCAGCTCCTTGGTGAGGAGCTTCGACAGGCCCGTACCGAGCTTGTTGCCCAGCCACTTGCCGATCCCCGGGGCCAGCAGGCTGAGCGGCCCGGTGACCAGGCCCTGGATCGCGCCGAACTTGACCGCGTCCAGCAGCAGCTTGTTGTCGAACTCGTCCCGGTTGCCCTGGCCCATCTGGACCATCTGGATGATGCGGTCCATCGCTATGCCCATGCCGACCCCGAGGGCGACGTGCTGGGCGATCCTCTTGAGCAGCTCCTTGAGCAACATCTTGAGGAACAGCCGGGTGAAGAGCGTGCGCCAGCTCAGTCCCGACAGCAGTGCCTCACCGAAGCCGGGCACCCACGAGAACGCCATGGCGTACATGAACTCGGCCAGCAGCTCGATGAGCTGGGCGAGCATCATCCACTTCGTGTACTCGGCCTGGTTCGCGGTGTCCCGGGCGACCTTCGCCATGCTCTGGGACTGCTCGGCCGCCGCGTCGAGGAACGAGCTGTCGCCGCCCGCGATGACCTGGCCCAGCTTGAGGAACGCGTTGGCCGCGTCGCCCTCGAAGTTGTTCTGGATGCTCTGGAGCAACAGCACGAGCTGGTCGTCGAGCTGCTTGTAGTCGTCGCCCACGGAGTCGTAGAGCTCCGCCGCGTTCCGGAGCTCGTCCTCGTTGGCCTGTGGCCACTTCATGCCCGTCAGGGCATGCATGATCCACTCGACCGCGGGGGAAGGGGTCAGCATCCGGGTGCTCTCATCATGCGTCGCTCGACCAACTGCTCGCGAGCGACCTGGCTTCGTCCTCGACCCGGTCGAACAGGCCCATCACGTCGGATCCCGTGTACCCGACTTGTTCGACCAGGGTCTTGAGCAGGGTCAGCAGGTCGTGCAGGTGTGTCATGCCGGGGTCGATGGTCTCGTGGTACTGCTTGGCGATCTCGTCATCCTTGCCGCCGCCATCGATATTGATCTTGTCGATCTGGGCCAGGTAGTCGCCGATTTGCTTGATCAGCGACCCGATCTGCGGGTACTGCGCGAACTGCTGCTTGAGCTGGTCGATGGTGGTGATCTTCTCAGCCATCCGAGGCACCGCCCTTCCCCTTGCCCGTGCCGTTCCGGTCGGCGCCCGGCGTGCCGCCCGGCCCCGCCGGCCCCGGCCACATCTCCCGCAACGGGCCCATCAAATCGTCCATTTCGGTGCCGCCCGTCATCGACTTGCGCAGGGCGGCGCCCGCCCCCTGGAACGGCGAGATGGTCTCGCGGACCTTCTGCCCGGCCTGCTCCCTGGCCTGGCCGATGACCTCGACCAGCGCCGCACCCAGCTCGGCGGGAGCCATGTCGCGGTACGCGTCCGTATGGAACTTGATCTCCCGCACGTCGCCCTGGGCGCCGGCGACGACCGTCAGCATCCGGTCCTTCGACTGCACGGTGACCGTGTACTTGGCCAGCTCCCGCTGGGTCGCGAGGAGGGACTCGCGGTGCTCAGCGAGCTTTCCCATCATCTCGTCGAGCTGTTCCTGGAATCCGTTACCCATCAGCCGATCACTCCCGGTGCTGCTTCCTGGGAGGTGCCCCAGGTCTCTTCGTCCTCGGCCAGCCAGGTGCGGCGCTCGCGGTCCCGCTCGCCTCCTCCGCCGCCGCCGCCTCCGCCGCCCATGGGAGGCATCATCGGCTGGCCGTTGGACGAGGTGCGGTTCATCGCGGAGGACTCCCTGGCCGCGGTCGCGGCGGCCAGATTGGGCTCATTGGCCGAGGTGCGGGCCCGGATGCGCTCGGAGATCGAGGTCCTGGGATCGCCGACGGTCCGGCTGGTGGGGAGCCGCTCGTTGACCCGGGGCGGCGTCTCCTCCAGGTTCAGCCGGTTCCTGTCGCCGCCTCCGGTCCTGTACCCGTTGCTGCTGGTCTCGGTACGGGCCTGACCGCGGACGTGGGAGAGGGCCTGCTGGTAGGCCTTCTCCTGCTCGACCTCCCGGGCCTGCTGCGCCTTCCGCTGCTTCAGCTGCTGTTCCTGCAGTTCCTGCTGGTCCTTCAGCTGCTGCTGCTGGTTCGCCTTCTGCAGCTTGAGCTGCTTTTCCTGCAGTTCCTGCTGTTCCTTCAGCTGCTGCTTGCTGTTGCTGCTGCTGGGGCCGGTCGACGACGACGGGCCGATGTGGGAGTTCGCCGGAGCCTTGAGGGGCTTGTTGTCGGCGCCCATCAGCAGCTTGCCGTCGGGCCCGGTGATCGTGCCGTCCTTGTTGATGTGGGACCCGGGCGGGATCCGGGTTTCGTTGCCCTTTGAGTCCTTGATCGGCTGGTTGTTCTTGTCGAGCAGCGTGTTGCCGGTGCCGTTCCCCGTACTGGTCTGCGGGGGACCGGTCGTCTTCGACTCCGGCGGCGGCATGGAGTTGAATTTGGAGTTGGTCTGCGGCGGCCCAGTGACACTCGAACTCCCGGGCGGCTTGTCACCGGGGTTGGTGTCCGTGCCCGGGGGCTTGTCGCCCGGGTTCGTATCGGTGCCCGGAGGCTTGTCACCGGGGTTGGTGTCCGTGCCCGGGGGCTTGTCGCCCGGGTTCGTATCGGTGCCCGGAGGCTTGTCGCCGGGGTTGGTGTCCGTGCCGGGGGGCTTCGGCGCGTTGGGGTCGCGGTACGGCGGCGCGGTGAGCGCGTTGGGCGGGATCACGTCGATCGCCTGCTGGTAGACGATTTCCACGGCCTTCATCTGCGCATTGGCGACGGTGTCCAGCCAGGAAAGCCCGCCCAACCAGGCGTCCTTCGACTTCTGCTCAAGCGTGGTCCAGAAGTCCGACTTCGTCGGATTTCCGAGTCCCGGCACGTCAAGATAGGCGTCGCCCGACGCGTCGAATTGGAGCGACGTGGCGTTGAGGGCATTGAAGAACTGGTCGTGGACATGGTTGGCGGGCCAGGCGGCCGCGCTGTTGCGGTAGCCGTCGGCCGCGTTGACCAGCGCGTACAGCGCCTCGTGGATCATGGCGCGCGCATCGTCGATGCGATACGGGATGTCCCCGTAGTTCGTCACCTCCTGGTAGAGGTAGGCCACTTGCTGCTGTACGGCCACGAGGGTCCGCTTGAGGGCCCCGGCCGCCGTGCCCTGCATCTCGGAGTCCGGCACGTTGATGTCTTTGGCCCACGACTTGAGCTCGTTCTGCACATCGGTCAGATGACCGAGCATCCCGCGCATCATCATCCCGGCCGTGTCGAAACTGCCCAGGCTGAGCGAGGAGTTGCCGTTCAGGGTGTTCAACGCCGGCCCGATGATGGCCCAGGGTTCGTGGATGAACTTGGACAGCGCGGTGTCCGAGCCGTTCTCCCCGACTTCGGGCGTCAGAGAGAACCCGATCTGGTACGTGTAGTTCGTGGAGTTCTTCCCGGTGCCCGACTTGCTCCAGCTCTGCGCCCAGGCGTAGTCATAGCCGCTGGGAGTACCGGCGCTGGGCCGGGCCGTCGGGTTGACCACGTGATCGGACTTGAACCACGCGCCCCCCATCACGTCGGTGCGGTTGGTCACCTTGCCCTGACCGGGGCCGTCTTTGGCGACGACGACGGCGAGCGCGTCCTCCCACTTCCGGTCGACCATGACGGGCTCCTTACGGGTGCGATGCAGACGGTTGAGCAGTGCAGACAGGTGAGCGGTACAGGCGCCGGGCAGGCCGGCACTGCCCGGCGCTGACGTCGAGCGGTGCCGGTGCGCTGTACCGGAGTTACGCGGAGGGGCTGTTCGTGGGAGCGCCGCCGAACCCCTTGATGGCGTTCGCCAGCTCCAGGTTCATCTCCGACGCCGTCAGTGCGGCGTCGTCCTCGCTGTTCTGGAGAATGGAGTCGACGGTCGCCATGTCGATCGAGAGGGTGTTGAAACCGTTCCCGAGGACGTCCACCTGCGCCTTGAGACTTGAGCAGAGTTGAGTGAACACCTTGTGCAGAGTTGCGTCGACGCCCAGGGCGCCCGAGCCCGCGAGGAGCCCCTTGTAGGCGCCCGTCTCGGTCGCGAATTCGGTCAGCGTCGTGTAGTCGGGGCCCTTCTGGAGCATGTCCCGGAGCGCCAAGACCCTCGTGCGGGCCTCACCCTTGAGCCAGCCCTCGGTGACCTTGAAGGTCCCCGTGTCGCCGCCGTCGTCCTTGGCCATGGTCAGAACATCCCAGCGCCGCGCTTGTCACCCGCGACCTGGCCGTCGACCATTTCCTTCAGGGCCTGCGAACCCATACCGAACTGGGCGTTCATCGTTTCTATGGCGGTGTTGGCCTGGTTCTGGAAGTCCTGGTACACGACCGCGGTCTGACCGGAGAAGGACGCCTTGAGGGCGCCGAGCTGGCTGAGCAGTTCCGTGAGCGCGTTCACCATGTCCGCGTTGGCCTTGACCATGTCGTCGATGGCCGCGTTGGCGCGCGAGACTTCGAGTGTGACGTCCGCCATGTCCGGTCGTCCTTTCAGGAGGTGAGTGAGGGGAGAGGCAGTGCTGGTGGCGCCGAGTGGCGGTGGGTCAGCCGGAGAGGGCCTGGTAGTAGCCGTTGCCGCCGCCGTCCCATGCGCTCGCGTACTCGGAGGCGTCCATCTCACTGGTGTTGTGGATGACGTCGGCCGCCGACAGCGCGGCGTGCAGCGCGTCGACCTTGCCCTTGACGTCCGTGTACGCCTGCATCCACTGCTGGAGCTTGCTGCTGAAGATGCTGGAGGAGTTGGCGACGTACGCCATCCGCACGTCGTCGTGGATCGCCGACACCGTCGCGCCTGCGCGGGCCATGGTGGCCACGTGGTTCTCCAGGGCGGTGCGGGCCTTGTCGACGTCTACTTGCTGCCGGTTGAACAGCCCAGCCGTGCTGTCATCCATGGTCGGCCTCATTCACATCAGGATTCGGACATGTGTCGCCACGATACTCATCAGAAGTGCTCAACTGACCCTGCAGGATGAATATTTGATCTTCACTTGAGCATTGGCTTCAATTGTTGACGCATCGTTCATTGGATTGTTTACCCGTGCGTGCAACCCTTTCGCTCCCGGTGCCTTCCGAGGCGGATTGGTCGGCCTGCACGATTCCGCCCCGAGCCAGCGCCTGCGGGTCGAGACTCGGCCCGGTCGGCAGCAGGTCGAGCAGCGGCGCGGGCAGCCGTACCGCTTCGTCCGCCGAGTAGCCGAGCTGCTTGAGGGCGTCGTCGTCGGGCACCGGGTAGGCGGCGCCCGCATCGGTGACCAGGTAGCGGCTGGCACCCGTCCCGGCCGTGGAGTGGGCCGTCACCAGGACGCCCGAGCCCGGCCGCACCCAGATCCGGTCGGCCGCCAGGCAGCCGGCCCGTACGCCCGGTTCGGCGTCCGGCGCCCCGCCCGGCACCTGCGCCGCGGCGACCAGCGCCACCGTCGTGGTGTGCCCGGAGCCGCTGGAAGCGACCCGCGCGCAGACGTCCTGACCTGCGGCGGCCGACACCGGGTGCGGCGCCTTGGCGGGCAGGTCGGCGGCGAGCGCCGCAGCCGCCGACGCCGGAACCTGATGGGCAGCCAGGTCAGCGGCGCCCACCGTGCGTTCGCTCACCACGCCCCCGTCGTACGCCTGCGCCTGGGTGCGCGGGTCGCCGAGCACCAGCCGGTGGAGGGTGTCGGTCAGCGGTACGAGCCCGTCCTTGCGCAGCAGGTAGTGCTGGCCGCCGTCGGCGGTGAACAGCTGGCCGGTCCGGCTCGCCGCCCCCGCCAGCCGCGGGCCCGCCCCGCCGCGGCCCGGCACCTCGGGCGCCGCCAGGTCGGGCCCGGCCGCCAGCGAGGCGAGGAAGGCGTCGCCGACCGGGTACGGGGCCGTGGTCCCCGCCCAGCCGAGCGCCGCAGCCGCACCGTGCTCGGTGTCGACCGCGAACCGCCTGCCCTGCCAGAGGAGTTGGACCCCGCCGTGAGGAGACGACACCAGTACGCCGTCCTTCGCGCCCAGTCCGTCGCCGCCCGGTTCGGTGCCGATCACCACGGAGGTGACCGTGCTGGTGCCGCCGGTCCCGGTGTCCTTGCGGCCCGCGCACACCGACCAGGTACCCCGGTCGAGCGCGCCCTTCGGCAGCCCGTCGGGCGCGCCCACGATGCCGAGCGGCGTCCCGCGCGGGGTGTCCCCGAGGGAGGCGGCGGCGACCTGCTGGACGGAGAGCTTGTCCCCGGCCAGCAGCCGCGCCGACGCCTCGTTCAGTACGGGGTGCAGCGTGCCGCCGACGTAGAGGTACCGGGCCCCCGAGTCCTTCACCACCACCAGCGCGCCGTCGGTGCGCCAGGAAGTCGCGCCACCGGGCGAGATCAGCCCGTACAGCGTCGTGACCACCGCGGCGAGGGCGGCGGCCAGCAGCCCCCACATGATGCCGCGCCAGGTACGGGCGGTCGGGGTGTCCGGTGCGTCCGGCTCGGCGCGCTGCATACCGGAGGAGAGCCGGCCCATGACGAACATATGGGCCTGGACCTGGTCACGCCTGGACTGCATGGGAGTTCCTCACCGCTTCCTCAGTGTGCTGACCGTGAGTGTGCTGAATGTGAGCGTGCCGACCGTGCTCAGTGCGCTCACGGGCTCACTGGATCACCGGGGAACCGGCCCCGGACCTGCCCTGTCGGGCTGCTGGGAATCGGGCGGCCGGTTCCGGGGCCGGTCAGCCCCAGATGCCCCGCAGTGTGCCGAACACCCCGGCCAGCAGCAGCGCGAGCGGCAGCAGCACGAGTGCGGTCAGGCTGTGCAGGAGGTCGGCCGCGCGGCCCCAGTACGGGACCAGCCTGCGGCCTGGCACGGTCCAGGCGGCGATCACCGTGACCGCGGCGGCGACCGTTAGATACCCGGTGACCTCCAGCCGTCCCGGCATGCCGGTTCCGACCGCGTCCATGCAGGCCGCGAGCACCAGGGCGTACGCCCCCGGCAGTGCCAGGGCCAGGCGCTGCCAGGCACCGCCGACGGTCCGGGTGTGCAGCAGCAGCAGTACGCCGAGCGCCACCGCGAGGACCGGCGCGGGCCAGCCGTCGGAGTCGGGCCCGGTGAGCAGCGCCGTCACACAGCCCGCCAGGACCAGTCCGAGTGCGGCGGAACAGCCGGTGGCGTACGCGTCGGCGGACCGGGCGCGCACCCGGACCCGCTCGGCCTCGAAGGGCTCGATGCCCTCCTGGAGTTCGTCGGCGCTGGACGGCAGTGGTGGGAGCCGCAGCCCCGCCAGGCGGAAGGCGAGACCCGGTACGAAACTCCCGGTGGCGACCGCGCCCACCGCGAGGTATCCGGCGGTGTGCGACAGCGGCACACCACCCGCGCAGACCATGCCGCCGACCGCCGCGAACAGGGCGACGACGAAGGCGCCGAGGAACAGCGGAGCGAACGCGCCGACCGCGGCCAGCGCGAGGACCGCGGCGCCGGCTGCCGCCGCTCCGCCCGCCAGCAACCGGGGGCCGAACACGTCCTCACCGTGCCCGGCGGTGGGCAACAGCGCACCGGCCAGGGCCAGATGCGGCACCGCCATCAGCCCGAGAGCGGCGCCCGCCCCCGCGTCCCCGACGGCGCGCGACGCGGCCGTGGCCCCGGCGAGCAGCAGTACGGCGAGTACGGCAGCCGCGGCGGTCCGCCAGCCGGCGGGGCCGGGCAGCGCGACGGTGAACAGGGCCGCGGTCAGCCCGGCCACGGCCAGACCGATCAGCAGCCGTCTGGTCAGCGCGGGACGCCAGGTGTCGGGGCGGGCCCGCAGCGTCTCCCCGATGCCGTCGACCAGATCGTCGAAGTCGACTTCGGGGAGCGACTCGTGACGGGCCCGCAGGTACAGTGTTTCGCCGTCGCGCAGTTCGAGCGACTGCGGGGTTCCCTCCTCGTCGAGGGGTGCGGCGCCCAGCCGCTGGAGGGTCCAGCCGCCGTGGGCGGCGCCCTGCTCGTGCAGTTCCCCGCCGGCGTACTCGACGAGGACCGGGATGAGATCGGCGAGCGGTACGTCGACCGGGACGCCCAACTCGTAGGAATTTTCAGGCGCTCTTACAGCTATTCGGCACAATCCGACGGTGGTGTCGCTCACGGCGTTTCGATTCTCTCCCGTCCGTGGGTGCGGGTCGACCCGGGAACGGGGCGAACACTATCGTGAGTTCGAACCGATCATCGGATCAACCATCTGGCCGGCATTGGTGGGTGGTTGTTGAAATTGCCCTACGGCACAACGGACAGCTGTTTGCTGTCCGCCCTTTGACCCGCGGGTAATTCACCTGTCTCCTTGGACCAGGAAGGCCCTGCCCTCTTGAGCACCGTCACGTTCCGGCGCCCGCCGCGCCGGCCGGGCCCGCAGCTGCCACAGGGCGAGCTGACCCTCCAGGAACCACCCGCACTGCCCGAGTCCCAGAGCGCCATGAGCGGCGTCATCACCTATCTGCCCATGGCGCTCAGCTCGCTCGGCATGGTGCTGATCTTCATCAGGCCCGGCGAGAGCAGCGGCGTCCTGATGTGGGTCGCCATCGGCATGATGCTGCTGTCCGCGGTCGGCATGCTCATCAGCCAGTTCATCCGCGCCGCCGGTGACCGCAAACGGCGGCTGCGCGGCGAACGGCGCGACTACCTGCGCTACCTCTCCACCAGCCGCCGCCGGATCCGCAAGGCCATCGACGAGCAACGGCGCGCCGACGCCTGGCACCACCCCGAGCCCGGCTCGCTCGTCTCCCTGGCGCGCAGCGGACGGCTCTGGGAACGCCGCACCACCCATGAGGACTTCGCCGAGGTCCGGGTCGCCACCGGCACCCGTCAGCTCGCCCTCACCCTCAACCCCCTCTCCACCAAGCCCGTCGAGGACCTCGAACCGCTCTGCGCGCACGCGCTGCGCCGCTTCATCCGCGCGTACTCGACGGTGCCGGGGCAGCCGATCGCCGTCCGGATGCGCTCCTTCGCCCGGCTCATCCTGCTGTCCGGCAGCAAGGACGGGGAGGAGACCGGGACAGACGCGGCCGCGGCTGCCGAGCGGAACCTGGAGACGGCCCGCGGCGCCGCCCGCGCCATGGTCGCCCAGCTCGCCGTCCTGCACGCCCCGGAGGACCTGGCCCTTGTCGTCGTCGCCGACGGCAGCGCGCTCCCCGGCTGGGAGTGGGTGAAGTGGCTGCCGCACGCCCAGCACCCGTCCGACACCGACGGCGCGGGCACCTCCCGCCTCGTCGCCGAGGCCGTCTCCGAGCTGGAGCCGCTGCTGGGCGAGGAGTTCGGCGGGCGTCCGCCGTTCGAGCCGGGCTCCGAGCCGAGCCGCGACGAGCCGTACACGGTCGTCGTCCTGGACACCGCCGCGGTCCCCGCCGGGGCGCGCATCGCCGGGCCCGGCTACCGCAACGCCCTGGTCATCGACGTACGCGGGGCCCTCGACGCCGCCCCCGCACGCGGCACACTCCGTTTCCGGGTCACCCCCGACGACCTCTCGATGGTCACCACCGACCCGGACGGCAAGTCCTCCGAGACCTCCGTGGGCCGCCCCGAGACCCTGGGTCCGCACGCCGCCCGCGCCCTGGCCTCCGCCGTGGCCCCCTTCCGGCTGGGCGTCACCGCCCGCTCCGAGCAGCCGCTCCAGGAGGACATGGAGCTGACCGGTCTGCTCGGCGTCCACGATCTGCACTCCGCCGACTTCATCAAACTGCACGAACGGCGCGCGCCCGGCGACCGGCTGCGGGTCCCCATCGGTCTCGCCGCCGACGGCAGCCAGGTCGTCCTGGACATCAAGGAGTCGGCACAGGGCGGGATGGGCCCGCACGGCATGCTCATCGGCGCCACCGGATCGGGCAAGTCGGAGCTGCTGCGCACCCTGGTGCTCGGCCTCGCGCTCACCCACTCGTCCGAGACGCTCAACTTCGTACTCGTCGACTTCAAGGGCGGCGCGACCTTCCTCGGTCTGGACCGGCTGCCGCACACCTCCGCCGTCATCACCAACCTCGCCGACGAGACGGCGCTCGTGGAGCGCATGCGCGACGCCCTGCACGGCGAACTCATGCGCCGCCAGGAACTCCTGCGCAAGGCGGGCAACTACGCCTCGCTCCTGGAGTACGAGAAGGCCCGCGAAGGCGGCGCCGATCTCGCGCCACTGCCCACGCTCTTCGTCGTCGTCGACGAGTTCAGTGAACTCCTCGCCGCCCACCGGGACTTCCTCGACCTGTTCGTGATGATCGGACGGCTCGGCCGAAGCCTCGGCGTGCATCTGCTGCTCGCCTCGCAGCGGCTCGACGAGGGCCGTATCCACCAGCTGGAGTCCCACCTCTCCTACCGGGTGGGGCTGCGGACCTTCTCGGCGATGGAGAGCCGCGGCGTGCTCGGTGTCCCGGACGCGTACGAGCTGCCCCCGCAGCCGGGCAGCGGACTGCTGAAGAACGACGTCGGCACGCTCACCCGGTTCAAGGCCGCCTTCGTCTCCGGTCCCTACCGGGTCGTCCGCCCCGCGGTACGCCAGGCGGTCGTCGCCGGGCAGGTCGTGCCGTTCCACGCGGGCTGGGTTCCGCCGCGGCAACTGCCGCAGACCGAGCCCGATGTGGCCGCGCCGGAAGCCGGTCCGGCCGAGGAGGCCGCTGCCGCCAGCCTGCTCACCATCGCCGTCGAGCGGCTGGAGAGCTCCGGCCCGCACGCCCACCAGGTGTGGCTGCCCCCGCTCGCCGAACCCCCCACGCTCGACCTGCTGCTGCCCCCGCCCGGCGCGGCGACGCCGCGCCGCCCGCTCACCGTGCCGGTCGGCATCGTGGACCGACCGTTCGACCAGCGGCGCGACGAGCTGTCCGCCGACCTGTCGGGGGCGGGCGGCCATGTCGGTATCGCGGGCGGACCGCAGAGCGGCAAGAGCACCCTCGTCCGTACGCTCGTCACCGCCATCGCCCGCACCCACACCCCGCGCGAGGTGCAGTTCTACTGCCTGGACCTGGGCGGCGGTGCGCTCGCCGCGCTCTGTGGCCTCCCGCACGTCGGCGGCGTCACCGGTCGCCTCGACCCGGACCGACTGCTCCGTACGGTCGCCGAGATCACCGCGCTGATCGCGCGCCGTGAGCGGCAGTTCACCGACCACGGCCTGGGCTCCATGGCCGACTTCCGGCGCAAGCGCGCGGCCGGTGAGTTCGCCGACGACCCGTACGGCGACGTCTTCCTCGTCGTGGACGGCTGGAGCACGATCCGCCAGGACTTCATGGACCTGGTGCCCACCTTCACCCTCATCGCGTCCCGCGGGCTCAACTTCGGCATCCACCTGATCATCGCCGCGACCCGCTGGGGCGAGGTCGGCAGCGCCCTGCGCGACCAGCTCGGCACCCGCTTCGAGCTGCGGCTCGGTGACCCGGTCGACTCCGCGATCAACATGCGGGCGGCGGCGACCGTACCGAAGATCCCCGGCCGGGGGCTCACCGACGAGCGGCTGCACTTCCTGGCCGCACTGCCCCGTATCGACGGGGACTCCTCGGTCGACACCCTCTCGGACGGCGTGGACGCGCTGGTCCGCGAGACGGCCGCCGAGTGGGACGGACCCAAGGCCCCGCCCGTACGGATGCTGCCACTCACCCTGCCCGCGTCCGAACTGCCCGAGCCGGACGGCGACCTGCGCGTCCCGATCGGCCTGCGGGACGTCCAACTGGACACCTTCCACCACGACTTCGAGGAGAACCCGCACCTGGTCGTGGTCGGCGACGCCGAGTCGGGCAAGACCAACCTGCTGGCCATGGTCTGCGAAGCCGTCACCCGGCGCTACGGGCCCAGCGAGGCCCGCGTCATGGTCACCGACTACCGTCGCCGCCTCGCCGAAGCCGTACCGGAGCCCTACCGCCTCGGGTACGCGGTCGGCCCGGCCCAGCTCCAGGAGATGGTCAGCGGCTCCGCCCGCGCCATGGCCGACCGGGTGCCGGGGCCGGAGATCTCACCGGAGCGGCTGAAGCGGCGCGACTGGTGGAAGGGGCCGCGGCTGTTCGTGGTCGTGGACGACTACGAGCTGATCGGCGGCGGCGGTCCGGACCCGTTCGCCCCGCTGCTTCCGTATCTCGCCCAGGGCGCCGAGGTGGGTCTGCACGTGATCGTGGCTCGCAGTGCCAACGGCGCGTCCCGCTCGATGATGTCGGACCAGCTGCTGCGCCGGCTCGTCGAGGCCAACACCCCGGTCCTGCAACTGTCCTGCCCGCCCACCGAGGGCCAGATCATCACCGGCACGAAGCCCCGTCTGCTCCCGCCCGGACGCGGTCTGTACATCACGCGCCGCACCACGGTGCAGGTGCAGACGGCGCTGCGCGGCGAGGAGGCGGAGGAGGCAGTGGGGACCAAAGCGGAGTAACGACCTCACCCGCGAAAGAGAGTGGATCAGCGAGCGGCGTCGTGCGGCTTCGAATCCAAGGCGGAGGCGCAGGGCGTCGGGAGCCCGCTCTCCATCGCGGGTGAGGTCGTAAGCCCTCCGGGACCACAGGGCCCGGGATCCTGTGGTCCCGGCCCGGTGGTCCTGGCCCGGTGGTCCTGGCCCGGTGGTCCTGGTCCGGTGGTCCCGGCTCTGTGGTCCTGGGGGTCCCACGCTCCGCGGCTCCGCGGCCCCGTCGTTCCGGAGCCCCGAGCCCCGGGGTCAGACGCCGGGGCGCCAGCCCCGGCGGCGGGCGCGCGGGAGCACCACCGCGAAGAAGGCCGTCAGCGCGACGATGCCCGCCGCGCCTCCGGCCACCGCGACGGCGCCCGCATGGGCGCTGTCCCCGGTACCGGCCGCGAGCTGCGGGGCTGGACCGGGCCGCGCGGGGCGGGGCGCCGACGGGGGCAGCACGGCCGTCACCGCACCCGCCGGATCGACCGTCCCGGCACCCGTCAGCGCACGGCTCCCAGCACCCGGGTACGCCGTCGCCGTCAGCCGGTCCGTGAGCTGCTGAACGGTCAGGCCGGGACGGTATCCGTCCACCAGCGCGGCCGTACCCGCCACGAACCCGGTCGCCAGATCGGCCCCGCTGCCGCTGAAGTGCCCGGTGCCGCCGGGCCCGATGCTCATGACACTGGTGCCCGGCGCGGCGATATCGGGGGCCGTCGCGGGCGCGACCTTCTGGTCGGGGCCGCCCCCGGGAGCGAGCCCGGCGACAGCCAGCACACCGGGCAGCGCCGCCGGATAGGCGGCCGGGGCCGCGTCCCCCGACGAGGCAGGACTCCCGTACGCCGGGGCCACCACGAGCACATCGTGGCTCACCGCGTCCCGTACGGCCGAGGTGAGCAAAGCACTGCCGCGGTCCAGCGCGAGGGGCACGTCCACCACCCGAGCCCCGCCGGCCACCGCGGCCCGGATCCCCGCCGCCACCCGGTCGGCGGTCACCGACCCGTCCTTGGCGGTCACCCGGACCGCCAGGATCAATGCGTCGGGCGCGACCCCCGCGAAGCCGACGCCGGGCTTCTGCCCGGCCGCGATGATCCCCGCCACGAAGGTCCCGTGCCCGGTGCAGTCCTTCCCGGCGGTCCCGCCCGAGGCGACATCGGGCCCGGCCTTCACCCGCCCGGCGAGCGCAGGGGTCCGCGCGGCATCGACCCCGGTGTCGACCACGGCGACGGTGACACCCGCGCCCCGGGACAACGGCCAGGCCCGGGACGGCGCGATGAAATGCTGCGGCCACGGAGTGAGGTCGGAGTGCTTCGTGGACGGCTTGACACAACTGCCGTCGTCGGGCGGAGCGGCGCTGACGGCGGGGAGGCTGGGACTGTCCGCGGCCTCGGCGGGGCCGGCTGCACAGACGCTCACGAGGAGGGCGAGGGCGGCGGCCGGGAGCAGTGCGGTGCGGGGCTGCATGGCCGTGATCCTATGACCTGTTGGGCCGCCGCCCTCGCCCCGTACCTCACCCGCCGGACAGGCCCGAAGAGACCACCAGGTCCTCGGGCAGCAGCATCCGCAGTTCCTGCGGCCCAGCCTCCGGCATCCCGCTCAGCCGCCCCGCCTGCCGGGTCATCATCGACTCCAGCACCCGCCGTGCGAACCGCGCGTTGCCGAAGTTCTCGTCGCGCGGCACCTCTTCGAAGTACCGGGCGAGCAACTCCACCGTCTCCGGTGCGCAGTCGTACCCGTCACGTTCGCACTGCCGCCGGACAATCTCCACCAGATGTTCCGCCGAGTACGAGCGGAACGTCACCCGGCGCGAGAACCGCGAGCCCAGCCCGGGGTTCGACGCGAGGAAGCGGTCCATCTCCCGTTCGTAGCCCGCCACCACCACCGCCGTGTCGTCCCGGTGGTCCTCCATCAGCTTCACCAGGGTGTCGACGGCCTCCTGCCCGAAGTCCGCGCCGGAACCGCCCTCCGGGGTGAGCGCGTACGCCTCGTCGATGAACAGCACCCCGCCCCGCGCCCGCGCGAAGACCTCCTGGGTGAGCTGCGCCGTGTGCCCGACGTAACGGCCCACCAGGTCGGCCCGTGCCACCTCCACCAGCTGACCACGGGGCAACACCCCCATGGCGCCCAGTAGTTCGCCGTACAGCCGTGCCACTGACGTTTTGCCGGTGCCGGGCGGGCCCGCGAACACCAGGTGGTGGCCGACCGACGGCGCGGGCAGTCCGGCCGCCCGGCGTCTGCGGGCCGTCGCCAGCAGGTTGACCAGGTCCTGCACCTGCGACTTGGCTTCCTCCAGGCCGACCAGCGCGCCCAGTTCGGCCATGATCGCGTCGAGCCGGGTGGCGTCCGTGGGCTCGCTCCCACCCGCGCCGATGGCTGCCGCCGCCTGCTCGCCGACGTCCGAGGGGAGCAGCGTCGTCAGATCGTCCTCGGAGACCTCCGGCATCTCGGCGAGCCGCAGCGCCTGCCGGTCGATCAGCTCCTCGAAGACCTTGCGGGCGGCGCGCGCGTTGCCGAACGACGCGTCCTTGTGCATCCGCCCGAAGTGCACGGCCAGCGCCCGCTCGGTGTCCTCGCCCAGCGTGTAGCGGTTCTGCTCGCACTGCTTGCGCACGATGGTGATCAGCTCGGGGACCGTGTAGTTCTCGAACTCGACGGTACGGTTGAAACGCGAGGCCAGCCCGGGGTTGGACGCCAGGAAGGTGTGCATCTCGGACGAGTAGCCCGCCGCGATCACGACGACATCGTCCCGGTGGTCCTCCATCAGCTTCACCAGGGTGTCGACCGCCTCCCGCCCGAAGTCGGCACCGGACGACCCGCCGCCCTGGGTGAGCGCGTACGCCTCGTCGATGAACAGCACCCCGCCCATGGCCTGTTCGAAGACCTCGGTGGTCTTCATTGCGGTGCCGCCGACCACCTTCGCGACCAGATCGGCGCGGGCCACCTCCACCAGATGCCCGGAGCGCAGCACACCCAGGGCGGCGAGGATGCTCCCGTACAGCCGCGCGACGCTGGTCTTGCCGGTGCCGGGCGGGCCCGCGAACACCAGGTGGCGGGCGGTGGCCGGGACCGGAAGGCCCGCGTCGCGGCGGCGCCGGGCCAGCCGGTTGAGATTGACCAGGGTGGCGACCTGCTCCTTGACGGCACGCAGTCCGACCAGTTCGTCCAGCCGGGCGAGCGGCCCGCGCGGGTCGCCTGGGGCGCCGTCCGGCGCGTCGGCGTCCCCCGTGATGTCGGGCTCGCCGTTCTCCTCGCTGGTCAGCCGGTCGAGCACCAGCTCGCCCTCGGTGGGTGTACGGCGCACACCCGCGCCCTTGTTGCCGGTGATGGTGCACCCCGCGGCACGCACCCGCAGCCGGCTCACGGTCCGCAGCCCGTCCCCGCCGCCCGCGGTCAGGACGCACTCGGTCAGCTCGGCCGTCGCCTCCGCCCCGACGCTCGCACCGTGCCGTCCGGCAGCGCGCACCCGGACCCGTATCGCCGTCAACTCGGCCTCAGAACCGTCCACTTCGAGCCCGTCGCCGCCCGGTTCTTCGACTTCGCAGTCGACCAGCATGAGGACGCCGCCCGCCAGGACCGACACCCCGGCCCGCGCGGCGGACCGTACGGCCGTGCCCTGCAGAGCCGGTCGGGCGCCGTCGACCCGGACCCCGCAGCCGCCCGCCGCGGTCACCGTGGACGCCTCGATCTTCCCGCGCGCCCCGCCGCGCAACTCGATGCCGTGCCCGCCGGTGTCCGTCACCTCGACCCGCCGCAGCACCGGGTCGGCGCCCTCCGCGACGACGATGCCGTGCCCCGCGACGGCGGTCACGGTGACCCGGTCGAGACGGGCGGTGCAGCCGCCGGTGAGGAGGATGCCGTCCGCCGCGCCTTCGGCGATCTCCGTACGGAGCACGGTCGTCGACGATCCGTCCTGCACGAGCAGCCCGGCCGAACGGGCCCCGCTGATCCGCGCATCGGCCACCGTGCCCCGGGAGCGCCCGGTGACGGCGATGCCATGGCCGCCCGGGCGGTCGATCCGGATCCGGTTCAGCTCGGGGTCGGTCGCGCCGGAGAGGGTGACGCCGTGGGTCGTGGAGCCGGTGGCCACGCAGTCGGTCAGTACCGTCTGCGCGGCCGTCGATATGTGGAAGCCGATCACACAGTCCTCGACCCGTACATCGGTGAACCGCGTCGTGGCGTTCTCCTCCACGGCGACCCCGGGCTTCACGGTCCGCTCCACCGTGACGTCCGTGAAGCTGCCGCGCGCCCGCCCGTTGGCGAGTACGCCGTTGCCCCCGGCGTCCCGCACGGTGCAGCCGCGCACCTCGGTGGACGCGTCCTCGCCGAGCACGATCCCCGAACTGCCCAGCCGCTGCAGGACGCAGTGCTCGACGACGCTGGTCCGCGACGACAGGTCCACGATCCCGGCGCCCGCCGGATTGCTGACGGTGGTGTCGCGGATGGCGAGCGAACCCTCGTCGCGCGAGAGCAGCGCGGCCCAGGAGTTGCCGTACACCTCGCAGTCCTCCAGGGCGGCCTGACCGCGCGGCACGTCCACCACCGGTTCGTCCTCGTCCCCGCCCCCGCCCGCCATCAGCCGCAGCCCGGAGAGCTTGACGGCCTCCGCGAGCACCTGCACCGCGCTGCCGCTGCGCGGTGCGATCTCGACCGCGGAACCCGGCTCGTGGGCGACGACCGTGACCAGCTTCGTCACCACGAGGTTCTCGTCGTACCGCCCGGCCCTGACGCTGATCACCGAGCCCCCGCGCGCCGCGGTCAGCGCCTCGCCGATGGTGCGGTGGTCGCCCGACCCTGCCGGGTCAACGACGATCAGATGGCGCGCCACAGCGGCTCCCTCGTGCTCGGTAATCCGGTGGGCCGACGGCCGACCGACCGAACCCCATCATGCCAAGGGATCTCCGGCCGGGGGGCGCCGGACCTGCACCGCCCTGCCCACCGTCAACCACCCTGCTGACGGCTCGGACCGCTGGCCGAGGGAGCGCCATGGCAACTGCCCAGGAGGGGCCCGACACCCTCTCGCCGGAGTTCGCGGAGAATCCGTACCCCGTGTACCGGGCCATGCGGGCGCCCGCCCCGCTGCTCCTGCACGAGGCCGTGCAGAGCCAGCACTTCACGTGGTCGTCCATGTCCACTCACAACGTCCGGAGGCCGGGAACAGGTCCTCCTGCCATTCGAGATTTGCCTTCTCGGCCTCTGTGCACCTGGTGATCGCAACCATGTCGATCGTTCTGTCCGTCGGACTCACTGGCTGTCGGCGTTCGGCCAAGGACAGACGCCGGGGGCTTGGCACTTGAACGGTGCCTCCAAGGCCGGCGCAAGCTCCTTGCATGCCTCGGGGGCCGGATAGCGACGATCGGCCTCACACATAGCTTGCTGGGCGATACGTCGATTGAGTCGGCCGTTCTCGGCTGCGGCAGTCCGGCCGATCTCCCACAAAGCTTCTCGAGCGGGGCACTGGCCGGACGGCCGACGCGCAGCTTCTCCACCAGTCATGGCCGGCCAGGCAGAAAAGGCCAAAAAAGTAGGACCCCGGCGGCCCTCCGCTCACGCATAGCCCACGCGGGCCGTCCCGCCACCCCTCAGCCGTACGCCCGCCACGCCCCGACCGACACAAAACCCCAGGTCATCTGGTGTCTGACCTGGGGTTTCTCTGAGCCCCCTGTCGGATTCGAACCGACGACCTACGCATTACAAGGGCCTGCAAGATCGTGACGGCGGGTGGCGAATGATGCTGTCTGAACCTGATTTCCCTGGTCAGCTCAGTGCGAGCGACGAGAAAGTGCCAGCCAGACCCGATCCGTGCCGCCCCGTCCGCTCACGCACCGCTCACGCGCGCTGGACGTTTGACAGCCTGCTGCAGCAGAGCCCGAGCCTCCGAGCTCCCGAGGCGAAGAACGTAGCACGCACTGCCGCCATCATCGTTTCTCCCGTTGTCCCATGCGCCCCCTCGTCATGGATTCACCGAACCCCTCCGGCGACAGCTCAGTAGTGGAGTCGCCCAGCGGTCCCGCCTCGCTCAGGGCTGCCCACCCACCGCCCGGCAGGTCTGCCGGTCACAAGCGTGCTCGATGCGCGCCGTCGAATCGTCCGTGCGGAGGAAGAGGACGAACTCGCAGCCCCCCACCATTCCTTTCTCCTTCGCCAGCACCCGCAGGCTGGAGAGTTGGGCCGCACCCGTCGCCCGCTTGAGAACGATAGGGGTGGGGTGACCAGCCATGGAAAAGGTCCGGACCATGGGAGCCTGCCGCATTCCGAGCTGCCACGTAAGCCAGCTGCTGACGACGACGCCGCTGCCCCGGAGAATGTCCTTGTCCACGGTGAGACGGACCCCGAAGACGTTTCCGGCGGGATCCGCGGCCATGGTCGCCGGCCGTGCCGGCTCGCTCTCCTCGATCGGAACCGCCCCGCGCGCGACAAGGTCGATCAACCCGTCGTCCGTCGTGCCCACCCTGTCGTCCAGCAGACACTGCTGAAGGCGCCACAACGTCACTGGGTACCGCTCACCGACCTTCACGAAGAGAGCCTCCTTGGGCAACGGCCCCAGTTCGGTCAGCACCGCGACGAAAGCCTCCACGGCGTTCGGGTACGGAGTGACGTTCAGGTGAGGCCATTCGGCCAGCGCCCACTTGCCCTCCAGACGGAGCTGCACGAACCTCTCGTCCCGCCTGAGCGCCTCGGATACGGCGGGCTTCCGCCTGATTCCGGTCGGTTCCACCAACTCCTCAGCCCGGCAGGGCTCGCCATTCGCCAGCAGGTAGAGGTAGGCCGCGTCCCTACCGCGGGCGCGACGGCGTAGCCAAGTCCCCTCGAAGCCGGGGACCAGCGGGCTGTTCGGATGCCCGAGAAGATCCAGCAAGGGGACCTCGTCGGGTACACCAGCGCTCGCGAAGGTCACCGCCACGTCCTCCCCACGCAGCGGTGCCTCCTCCACTCCAACTCGCAGCAGCATCTCCAGGGCGCTCGGATTGCGTGTCCACCAGCCGTCCAGACGACCAGCCCAAGTCAATGGAGGCTCAGCCCCGACGTCTTGGACGAGAAGACCCACACCAACGTGCTCGCGTACGGCCAACACCGCAGCCACCTCGGACTCGGATACCGCTGGACGCACGGTGAGGGCCATGAGCCGATCGCGCCAGTCGTCGACGAAGGCGTCGGCGAAGGCGCAGAGATGCTCCTGCGCCTTCAGAAGCAACTGGCGAACCCTTTCGCGGCTCACCTCGTGCTCCTGCCCGATACTCCCGAGCGTTCCCCCGCTGGCACGATCCTCGACCATGCGACGCGACCGGGAGGGGAGAGCGCGCCAAGCAGCGCCGAGCCAGTCGTCGTCATCTCTCGTCATGGCGGAGCCCCGCTCAACCATCGGTGACATGTGCGCTGATCAGATCGAGCCGGTTGGCGATCAGCTCGTTCTTCGCCTTCTGCTCCAGAGTGATCTTCCGAACGAACGAGTCCACCGTGCAGATGACCCACGGCAGAGCGTCGCCGCCGGCCTGCGCAGCGATGGCCGCCCACGCGAGATGCTTGAAGTCGCGCATGGGAGCCCACGCGAAGCGCCGCTCCGTCTCCTCATCGTCCTCGTGGCGGATCGTCACACGGAGCGGCTTGATGTCCAGGGTCTCGAGATCGACCGTCCAACCGGAACCGAGAGCCCTCACGACGAGCTCACTGACCGGGGTGGACGGCTTGGCCACGAGAGGGGCCCACTTGCCCACCCCGTAGGTGGCCCGGGTGTACTCCTTCATCGGCCTGTCCTTGAGCCACGGACGGACGTTCTCCGGCTTCCCGATGAACGGGAGGAGCCTTCCCCCCACCTCAGGGTCGGAGGTCCACGTCACGTAGTGACTGGTGCGTTCGGTATCCGGCAGGTAGATCCAGTTGAGGTCGGCCATCCGCTTGTAGAGGAGGCGCACGACTTCTTCTTCCAGGTCAGTGGGGATCGCGTACTTGCTCATTCGATTCCTGTCGTCAGAGGAAACTGAAGGCGGACCTCGTCCGCCTTGGTCTCAAGGTCTGCCGCGTCCTGAATCCAGTGGTCCATCAGAGACCCGACGGTTTCGTCGCTGAACTGGATACGGGAGGCGTGCGGCATTCGTACGCGCAGATGCTCGCTCTCCTGGGCCTCCTGCGCCTCCAGCGATCGCCGGAGTTCCAAGGTCGCCGCCACCCTGCGGATGTCGGTCACGAAGTCGAGGACACGTAGGGCTTCCTTGCCGGGGCTGAGCCGAAGTCCACGCCCGAGTTGCTGGACGAAGATCCGCCGGCTGTGCGTGACGCGCAGGAACGCGATGAGGTTGACGTCCGGGACATCGACCCCCTCGTTGAAGACGTCGACGCACGTGATCACCGGCACACGGCCGAGCCGGAACTCGTTCAGCAGGATCTGGCGTCGCTGCCGCGGTAGTCCGCTGTGCAGGAACGACGCGTTAGACCACGCCGAGTCTGACGTGGCGAACAACTGGGCCATGTGCTCGGCGTGTTCGATGGTCTGGCAGAAGACGATGGCCCTGGGGTTGGCCGTGGTTCGCCACGCCTCGCGGAAGTGCTCGATGATCTCCTCGTCGCGCTGCGGCAGGAACAGTGACTTGTTGAGATCCTTGATCGACTGGCCGTGCACGCTGGCGTCCCTGACCGCGTTCCAGTCGACGTTGTCGACGTACAGCCGGTAGTTGACGGCGGACAGGTAACCGGCGGCCATGCCTTCCGCGATGCCCATCTTGAAACTCGGGTACCGGAAGCGTGAGGTGATGTCAAACTTGTCGCCTCGCCAGGGTGTCGCCGTCACGCCGAACTGCTCAGCATTCCCACACAGATCGAGCAATTCCGCAAACCTGCCGGTCTCGGCCACGTGGTGGGTCTCATCGATCATGATCAGGTCGGGTCGGTAGCCCACACGTACGGCACCGAGAACGGATTCAACGGTTCCGACGACGACTCCGTCGAGGCTTTCGGGTCGACTCTCCCCGGTGAGCAAGCGCGTGGGAACGGACTTGGGGATGTGCCGCCACATCGCCTTCTCAAGCTGTGCGACGAGTTCCTTCATGTGCGCGACGACGAGAATCCTGGCAGCCGGATTGACCTTGAGGTGACGGCTGATGATCTCCCCGCCCACCACCGTTTTGCCGAGCCCTGTCGCGAGCACGAGCAGGGCGGTGCCGTTCGCGCCGAGATCTCGGACCACCGCGTCCGCAGCCTCAGCCTGATAGGGGCGCAGGGCGTACTTCGCGGGAACCGTCTCAGGCATCTGGTCCCCGATGGAACCCAGCGTCGCGCCGTGCCACAGGGAGATCGGCACACCGACTCCGTTGAGCACCACGCGGCGGGCCTCCGCCGCCGCGTTGAGGTCGGTGTTGGTGATCAGGACGGCCTTGTCCGCGCGGTACCGCGTACGCGCCCGCTCCAGGTCGTCTACGCCGCTGCGGTCGACCTTCCCGCCCGCCTTCCACTTGCACTGGAAGACCCACTGCTCCCGACCTCGTACGGCCAGGAGATCCGCGCCGTGGTCGCCAGCGCCGTCAATGACACGTACGTCGTTGAAGCCGAGGTACCAGAGGGCCCGCTCCACGGCGTGCGTGAGACCAGCGGGCCCTCCCTTCAGCAGCTCGTCAGCCGAGAGGAAGACGGCGCTCACTTCTCCTCCGCGAGGTCGTCGGCCAGCAGGCGGATGCTCAGTCTCGTGCGCAGCAGCTGGTTCGGGAGGCTGCTCCCCGCGAAGGTCGCCTGGGTCGCGACGTCGGAGAGGTAGCCGACCGTCCGCGCGAGGCTAAGCCGCCGCGCGGACGCGGACGCGACACCCTCGTAGATGCCCTGGAAGACCCGGTTGTCCATGAACGCCGCAGGCAGCGACTCGACGAGATGGACCAGGAACAGCGCCGGTACGTGGAGCAGGAACTCTCCGTTCGCACCAAGGTCGGCCGTACGGGTCACCTTCCCATTGGCGATCATGGCGTGCTCGGTGGCGGTCAGTTCGTCGGGCGAGAGAAAGTGATACGCCTTCTTCGCCTCACCAGTGCGGTCCAGTTCCGACGCCATGCGGTGACGGATTTCCGCAAGCAGATCCTGTGCCTCGGCGCTGATCATCTGGGCGTCCAGAGCGGTGGCGGGCAGTGACTCCGCCCGGATCGCCGCGATGAGTTCGGAGTGGCTCCATTCCGTCTCCGCCCGCACCCTGAGCAGCACAGCGATCTCCGCGAGCAGAAGGTCCGCCGGGTCCGCGCCGAACTTCTGGAAAATCGAGTGATCGAGGTCGAGGAACGCCACGAGGCTGTTGCCCGCGCGCTGGTCGAGCAGGACGGGGGTGGGGTGCAGGTTCTCGTCGGTCAGACCTCCCGCCGTCAACTGACGGGCCTCGACCTCGACGAAGCCGACGCGCGGGTGACCGAAGGAGCGACTCAGTGCCGGGTAGGTGGTCGAGCTCTCCATGTAGCGCGTAACGCGTTCCTGCCGGGTCTCCTTGCGCTCCTCCGAGGCCGGTGCGGCGGGAGCGGAGGCGCTGTCCTTCGAGGACTGCGCCCCGGTTTCGGGCTTCGACTCGTCTGGACCCGGAAGGGTCGTGGTACTTGGGGTGCCAGCCCCGTTAAAACCGAGCGCTTCCATCACCGCCGCCTCATCCGGCCGTCCCGGGGTCGCGGCGGCAGCCTTCGCGTTCTTGCCCCGGCTCTTGGCCGCCTCGTGGTCCTCGACCGCCTGCCACCAGCGCTCATCGGTCTCGTAGTCGGGGTTGCCCCGGCGGAACTCCTGCCCCCACCGGCGGGTGTCTTCGTGGATCGGCTTACGTCCGTCACCCGGGACCAGGTACCGGAGGCCAGCGTCGTTACGACGGAAACCCTTGAAGAGGAGCGCGAGCGGACTGGTGTTCTCCTCGTACTCGAGGTTCGCCGCGCGCTGGGGCAGCAGCGGCGCGACCCCCCTCACGATCTCGACCGCCGAGCGCCAGCTGCGGTCGCCGTACTCGAAAGCGTCCTTCTGGTAGGTGACCGGGACGTGGTCGAGGTGGATCTCCCCGATGATGCGGCCGCCCTGGTGAGCGAGGTCAACCGGGTACTCCGGCTCCTCGTTGCCCACCGCGCCGTCCGGGTTGCGCCAGGTGAAGAGCTGCTTGTCCCAGCGGAGGATCTTGCGACCGTTGCGCAGGAAGTCGATCCCGTAGTCGTTCTTGTGCATGTACCGCTGGATGCCGAGCCACCCGTGCACCCGGCGCTCGCGAATGGTGAGCCGGTTGCTCCCACAGTCCTCGCAGGCGTCCCGATCAGTGAGCTGCCACTGCCCACAGTCGCCGCAAGCGAGACCGTTCTCCAACTTCTGGTCGATCTCGATGTAGGCGGGGATCCGCTCCTTGTTGTTGTAGAGGACCGAGCGGTTCTCGCCCCAACGGCAGTGCCGGACGGGCTTCACCTGGAAGCCGCCGACCCATAGCTCGAACGGACGGTTCAGGAACATCCACGAGTAGACCTGTCCCAGGATGTTGCGCAGGGCCGCGCCGTTCTTGTTCAGCCACCGAGCGCGCGCGGGGTGCAGGCGACTGATGACGATGCGGGTGCCGTGCTCGTTCGGATCGACCTTCGGCTCCGTGATGTCCTCAGCCTCGAAGTCGTCGCCGATGCGGTCCAGGTCGATCTCCACGCCGATCCACTCGGTGTCGCCCTGCCGCGTGGTCAAGACGCGCGTGCGCTTCCCGAGCCGGGCCGTCGAGACGTTGAACCCCATGCCGAAGAGACCGAGCTTGTCGTGCATGTCGTTGCCCGACCAGCCGGCCCGCACGGCCCGCTCCAGGCGGTCGTACGTCATGCCGCGCCCGGTATCGGTGATCACGAGCTGACCCTGGGCGGAGTCGGGGAGTTCGACGCTGACGCGATACCCGCCTGCCCAGGGAGCCCCGGACCGGTGGATCTCCGTGAAGTCGTCGAAGGCGTTGTCGATCAGCTCCGCGATGCACTGCCACTCGTCGAACTCGATCTCACCCAGCATGCGCAGCACACGCGCGGAAGGAGTGATCTTCATAGGTGGAGGGCCCTCCTGCCTCGTCTCGCGAAGACACGCCGAAGTAAGCCCTCCGCGGGCAGCGCTTCGGAGCGCGGCTCGGTAGAACCGTACGCGTGATGAAGAGAGTAGAGGACAGGACTGACATCCAGCGCCAAGTTACTTGCTAATCCGCCAACTTGGGGGACGGATGGCATGTCGCGCGGTGCGATCATCGGATCGTCGCAACCGCAACGCACCCCGACGGTCCGCGGGACTGGTGGCGGACGCCGGCAGCCCCTGGGAAACTCACCCCGTGATCCGTGAACCCGCCGAGGTATCTGTAGAGCCCGATGGCCGTGTCGAACTGCCGTTGGGGCTGCTGGCCGAGGCTGGCATCAACGTTGGCGAGGACCTGCTCGCCTTCAGCGAGGGAGACGGTCGCATCGTCCTCTGGCGCGCGTCAGACACGATCAACGATCTCCTGAATCAGGGGACTCTGTGATCCTCCTGTACCGCAAAGTCGCGAACGACCGCGGCAACCCGACGCGCCGCTCGCACAGGGTCTTCGTGCTCCCAGATTCTAATGACACACCATCCCGCCTCCGCCAAGAGCTGGTCAGTCTGGGCGTCCCTGGCCCGGTTTCCGTCGATCTTGGCGCGCCAGAAGTCACTGTTCGTGCGTGCTGGCCGACAGTGATCGGGGCACCCGTGCCAGAAGCACCCGTCCACGAAGACTGCGACACGGGCGCGCGTGAAGACGAGGTCAGCGGTTCGCCGTAGCCCAGGAAGCGGCCGCGCCGATACGCGGTAGCGCAGACCCTCGCGGTGCAGCAGTGACCGGATACGAAGTTCCGGAGCCGTGTCGCGGCCTCGGTTCCCGCGCATCGTTGACCGCGTGGCAGGGGACGACGCCCACGACCCTTCAGGGAGAGGACGCTCTCCAACCATTCCCCTGTCATTGGCGATCTGCCAAGCCTGTTCAAGATTTGCCGCACGCGTCAGGTGCTCCACCTCCCCGACATACAGGGCAGGCGAACGCCCGTCTTCCGACCAGCGGAGATAGGCCCTGATCCGACGAGTCTTGGGCAACAACTTCAGCGTGATAGAGGCCAGCGCGTAGTCGCCGTCTTTACGCTTGACATAGCGGCCCTCCCGACCACCCGCGGCACGATCCTGTTCGGCGACGATCGCTTTCCTGGTCCGTCCCTGCCGTCCCCGCCAGGCCCTCTCGGGCGGCGGCTTGTCCCTCCAGCCGACTTGCCGGGATCCGGCGGCGTCGTTCACGAGCGCCGTTCCGCGTCGTTGAGGGCCTTCGCGACGGCGCTGGTGAACACCTCGCCCAGCTTCACGGGAACCGCGTTGCCCAACTGCCTCATGCGTTCACCTCGCGGGCCCGCCATGCTCCAGTCATCACCGAATGTCATGACCCGGGCAGTCTCGCGCACTGTCATGTACCGGTGCTCGGGGCGCAACTGGCCGGTCTTCTCGTCGCGCACCAGGTTATCGAGCTGCATTACCGACTCGCCACCGGGCACACCATGCACCCCGGCCTTGACGGTCTTGGCCGGCCGGTCAAGTTCATTGGGCGTGTGCCCGTCGTAGATCCTCGCTCCAGGCCACCCGATGTGGTCGGGGAATCCGCCCTGCTCCGTCGTCTTGTCCAACATGCTGGTGTTGATCTCGGGGAGCCCCATTACGGCGTCTCGAAGGGTGAGCCATGGCTGGAGCTCCTCATCCCCGCTCTCGAACGACAGCTGCTCATTCGCGTAGCGCGAGGTCACCAGATCGATGACGCGCTTCGGGATCTTGGCGCCCGCCTGCTTGTGGCGGTCCCAGTAGGAGCCTTCAAGGATCGTCCGCGCGAGGGCCGCATGGGAGTGGGTACGCGCGACAGCGCGCTTGACCAGATCCGGGTCCACGCCCAGGTCAGCGCGGAACGCGAGAAGGATCACCCGGTTACGGATCTGCGGCACCCCGTAGTTGGCGGCGTTCACAGCGTGTTGCGTGACCTCGTAGGTCTCCGCCGGATCGGTGTCCTGCGCGTCAAGCCGCTCCCGCAACGCCTGGTCGTGCTCCTGCCACGTGGCGCCCTTTCGGCGCTTCACGAACGGCAGAGAGAGTTCGCGCTTGATGTACTCGAAGTAGGGATTGAAGGACGGGCGGAGCAGCCCTCGGACGTTCTCACAGATGACAGCCTTGGGACGGATCTCGCGAACCGCCCGGAACATCTCCGGGAACATGTTCCGCTCGTCCTCGTCACCCTTCGCGACTCCGCCAAGGCTGAACGGCTGGCATGGTGGCCCGCCGGCCAGAAGGTCAACATCGCGATCCCTGAGGAAGCGCATGCCCAACCCTCGGACGTCGCCGGTGACCAGGGGAGGGTAGTGGAGCCGCTCAACGGCGCCTGCGGCGTCGAAGCCCTTCGCGCGTTGCTCATCGATCTGGTCCAGCCACTTCGCCAGCACATCGGAATCGACATCCGCAGGAAACGCGTCGAAGCGATTGCCCTCAAGCGTCTCGCACGCCCTCTTCGCGAACTCGTTCAGCAGCAGGTGTCGGAAGCCGGTGTTCGTGCTGGCTTGGACCAGCCCACCCCCGCCCGCGAAGAGCTCTACCGACGTCCGTTGCATTTTCTACTCCTAGCAGTTCAGTGCAGCCAAAACCATACCGCGGAGTTGTGCCGATTGTGACCCATGCGCCGAAGAGAATCGTGTGCAGTCGTACGCTCCACAGCGGCAGAACCCACGAAGAGACCGGCGGAGGCCATGACGGCGACAGCGGGGGGCCCTGATCACCGGCCTGGGACTCCTGCCCCGGGAAGCTGGGAACCGTTCCGCAGCTGGAGGGCGCGGACGCGGTTCGCAAGCGCAGACCGCGAAGCCTCTGCCCTGTATTGAATCGCGTATCGCCAGTGCCAGTCGGCCTCGGGAGGAGTCCCGTTCGTGGCCAGGCTTGTGCGGGTCGTGCCTCGGGCAGAGAGCTCGCATGGGTGATCTCATCGAGGAATGGGCGACGCGGGTCGCGGAGGCAGAACTCAGCGGCACGCTTCCACAGAGGTGGGCGCATACACAGGGAGTGGCTAAACGCGCGGTCGAAGTAAGTCACGCTCTCGGCCAGGACGCCAGCCTTCTCGTCGCCGCCGCCACGCTGCACGACGTCGGCTACGCGCCGCAGTTGGTCGTGACCGGGTTCCATCCACTGGACGGAGCGCGGTTCCTTCGGGACGAGCATGGGGCCGACGAGCGGCTGGTGCGGCTGGTGGCCAACCACTCGTTCGCGCTCATGGAGGCCGAAGAGCGGGGGCTACGGAAGGAGCTCGCGAGCGAGTTTCCCTTGCTGGAGGAGCGATTGCTGGTGGACGCGCTCGTGTACTGCGACATGACGACCACGCCCGACGGCGGCCGAACCACCGCCGAGGAGCGTGCCGTGGAGATCCTTGGTCGTTACGGGGGCGACAGCGTGGTCGGGCGGTTCATCCGCCGGGCGGCTCCGGAGATCTTCGGCGCCGTGGGGCAGGTGGAGGCGGCGCTGGCGGCTCAGCCCAGGTAGGGGTACGTGCCGGCAAGGTAGTCGCCGATCTGCTGGCGCATGCTGGGGTGGATGTCGTACTGGTCCAGGTCGCTCGGCTGGACGTAGCGGACGCCGTCTGCTTCGTCGTTGATGGTGGGCTCGCCGCCCACCGGCCGGCCGATGTAGGTGTTCTCGTACTGCTGGCGGATCTCGCCGTCGGTGTAGGCCACGATGTGGTTCGGGTTCGTGTAGACCCCCAGGAAGCCCGTGATCTCTGCGATGATCCCGGTCTCTTCCAGGCATTCGCGCACTGCGCACTGGGCCGCCGTCTCGCCGATGTCCTGGGCCCCGCCCGGCAGCGCCCATTGGCCGGTATCCCGGCGGCGCTGGAGCAGGATGGCGCCATCGTCGTCGACGACGAGCAGGTTGTTGGCGGGGATGAGCGTGTTCGCCTTGGGGGCCTTGGGGTCGTTGTAGTACTCAGTCCTGCCCATGCGGCGAGAGCCCCTCCTGGTCTGGTGTCCAGGGCCGTGCTGTGGCCCAGACAGCTTCGAAACTCTGAGCGTAGTTGTCGAACCAGCCTGCGGTGTCTGCTCTTCGAAGATGGAGGAGAGGGTTGGCGCTGGCCGGCTGGCCCCAGACGTGCGGGTTGATCAGAAGATCATCGTCGTACCGGAACATGGAGGTGTAGAGCGTGGTGTCGTGCAGTCTCACCTCGCAGCCAGGCTCGGACAGCAGGGGCCGGTAGTAGGTCAGGGAGGCACGGATCTTGGCGGCGAGGGTGTCGCCGATTCCCTCTTCGTGGCCTCGGGTTGCTGCGGCCTGGCCCTTCGAGTCGCCGAAGCAGAGCCGCACTCGCACTCCGGTTGATGCGCGCTCGGCGAGCATCTTGGCGACGTGAGGGTTGGACTGGGCGAAGAAGGTTCCGGAGAAGACGAGAACGCTGATCTGCTCCTGGGCGCCCTTGAGCAGCGACAGCCACGTGTCGCGTGGGACGCTCGCCCGGTTCTGGTAGGTCCCGACCAGCTCCTGCCCTGAACCTGCGAGCTGCTGCGGCGTGCTCGGCGCTGGTGCGGGCCAGAGGAACAGTTCCTCGACCCGTAAGTGCTTGGCGACGCGGAAGCGGTGGCGAGGATGGGGAACGCGCCCGCCGAGCCACCGGCCAACGGTCTTGGGGTCCACCTCGCAGACTTCGGCGAGTGATTCAGGTGGGATGCCGCGCTGGGCGAGCACGGAGTGCAATCGCTCGTTCACAGGCGACATACAAGCCGAGACGGTCAGGAGCGGCAAGGACGTTTCGGGACGTTCCGCAGAAGGAGGGGGCCCTGACCGCTGTATTTACGCTGGATGCATGGAGCTCATCGTCCTGTGGGACATCGACCACACCCTCATCGAGAACGCCGGGGTCAGCAAGGAGATCTACGCCGCCGCCTTCACAGCCCTGGCGGGAAGGGCGCCCGCGGGGCCGGCGCGAACGGAAGGGCGTACTGACCGGCTGATCATGCGCGACATGTTCCAGCGGAACGGCATGTCCGAGCCGAACTGGACCGCTGTCGAGAAGGCACTTGCCGACGCAGGGGAGGCACGTCTCCACGCCCTCAGCCTGCGAGGAACGGCCCTGCCCGGCGTGCGGGCAGTCCTGAAGGAGGTATCCGTGCGCAGTAGTTGGGTGTCGTCGGTACTCACCGGCAATATCGCGGACAACGCCCGCGTGAAGGTCGCCGCCTTCGGCCTTGATCCCCTCCTCGACCTGCCAGTTGGCGCCTACGGGGCCGATGCCCTTCAGCGCCCCGACCTGGTCGCTGTCGCCCGGGAGCGTGCCCAGCGGCTGCGGGGCGCCCCGGATGGCGTGCCCGTCGTACTGGTCGGAGACACCCCGAGGGACGTGGAGGCCGCACTCTCCACGGGCTCCGAGATCATCGCGGTCGCCTCCGGCGTCCACAGCACCGAAGAGCTGGCAGACGCCGGTGCCCGTACGGTCCTGCCCGATCTGACGGACACCGGCCATGTGCTCGGGATTCTGGAGGCGCTCTCCGCACGCTGAAAACGTCCCAGGACGTCCTCGGAGCGTCCCGATACGCGGTGACGAGGTCCGTACCTGTCCCGCCAATATCAGGTCTCCCACCAGGCAAGCGCCCCGAAGGAGACCCTCGTGATCAGCGAAGTCACCGGGATCCGCAGGATCCGGATGCTGTACCTGCAGTTGCTCTACCGCTGCAACTTCGAATGCCTGCACTGCTTCCACGGCCAACGGCTCCAGCACGCCGACGCCTTCACCACGGACGAGGCGGTCAACCTCCTCACGCTGATGCGCGACGAGTACGGCACCGCGGCCGTCACCCTGCTGGGCGGCGAGCCGTTCGTCTACCGAGACCTCGCCCAGGTCGTCCGGTACGCCAAGCGGGACCTGGGCATGCAGGTCGAGATCTGCACCAACGGCTACCGGATCGAGCGCCGGCTGACCGAGATCGCCCCCGACCTGGACCTGCTCCGGGTATCGCTGGAGGGCATCGGCACGACCAACGACAAGATCCGCAAGTTCGGGAGCTACCGGAGCGCCCTGAGCGCCCTCGAAATCGCCCAGCAACTCGGCGTCCGCGCCGGCGCGACCATGACGGTCACCTCACGCAACATCGACGAGGTCCTGCCGCTCGCCCGCACATTGCAGCACTACGGGGTGGAGCAGCTGAAACTCCACTGCCTCCGGCCGGTCGGCAACGCAGCCGATCACCCCGAGCTCCTCGTCAACGACGTCACGGCCTACACCCGTCTGCGGGAGTGCCTGGCCTCGGCTGAGTTGGACATCGAGGTGATCCTCGACGAGGACCTGTCCGAGCTCGGTGCGTCGGACGCCTGTCTCCCTGCCGGGGGCCCTGTGGAGATCGAGCGGATCGAGGCTGACCCGCGCGGCGCGCTCACCATGTCCTGCAAGGCTGTCGGTAAGGACTCGCACGCCTTCTGGTACGACAAGCTCGCCGACCATATCGACCACCGGCCTTCCGCCACCGACGAACTCACCCTCGCGGTACCGGACGTGGTGTACGGACGTGTCTGACCCGGCGTCGTTCGAGAGCGTTGAAGGTCTCCGCGGCACCGGCAAATCGACGCTCGCCCCCAGGCTCGCGGCCACCCGTGGCGCGGTGCTGGTCCCGACCGTGCCGCCCACCTATCAGGTACTGCGGCAGGAGGTCGACCGGCTGGGAAATGTGGAAGCCCGCATGTGCTTCTACCTCTCGGCCCTGTTCACCGCAGCCGATCAGATCCAGCGGTACCTGACCGTCGGCACCCCGGTCGTCGTCGAAAGCTACTTCGCACGCTGCCTGGCCAACCACCGCGCTTTCGGAGCCAACCTCTCCGTATCCCTGCCGTCCGGCCTCCCGCGTCCCGTCACTTACTACCTCGTCTGCGCGGAGGACGAGCGTCAGCGCCGACTCGCCAGACGCGAGAAGCCCGTCTCACGATGGGACGCCCTCGCCGAGATCACCGCAGACAAGATCACCGACGCCTACGCCTCGTTCCCGATGCACCGAGTGGACACCACCGGACACAACCCGGACGAGGTACTCCAAGCCGTCCTGAGCGCCAACTCGCAAGGAGAGCAAGCCAGTGCAGACACCCAGCATGTGGCGGCACACCCTCACCTTCTTCCCTCAGTTCCTCGCCGCGCTGAAGGAGCGTACGGAGCCTGACTCCACCGTGACGGTCATCGGCGCGAGCGACGGCAGACTCGTCGTTCCACTGGCGGCGGCCGGCTACCGCGTCATCGCCATCGAGCGCGACCCGCTCGCCCTCCACGGCGGCGAGGTCCAACTTCCGGGTGGCAAAACCGGTCACGCGATGGGCGTGATCGAGCGCCTGAAACAGGAAGGGCTTCACGACCGCGTCCGAGTCGTGGAGGAGGACTTCCTCGCCTCCGAGCCCGATGCTGCTCCCTGTGACGCTGTCTGGACGAGCTGCTCGTGGCATTACAGTGCCAACCACCACCGGCCGTTGGGCGAGTTCGTCGACCGCATGCAGCGCCTGGTCCGGCCCGGCGGTCTGTTCGGCGCGGAGTTCATGATGCCCATCACGCAACGCCACCACGTGCTGGAGCACTACACATCCCCCGAGAAGCTCCGGCGTTACTTCATCGGGGACTGGCACGTCCTGCTCACCCTCCGGACCAACGAGTTCACGGAGCAGGCGCACGTCGGACAGCTGCAGGACCACAACCACCGCATGGGCCTTCTCCTCGCCGCCCGTGCCTCCACCCCCTCCCAGAGCTACGGGAAGAAGGACCTATGAAGCACGAGTACGAAGCCAAGTTCCTCGCCGTCGACGTCGACGGCCTCCAGGCCAAACTGACGGCACTCGGAGCCGTCCAGGCGTTTCCGCGCACCCTCCTCACCCGGAAGATCTTCGAGAACGACGCCCTCGAAGGCGGTGCCTGGGTCCGCCTGAGGGACGAGGCCACCCGCTCCACGCTCACGCTGAAGCAGGTCACCGACTCCACGACGATCGACGGCACCACCGAGATCGAGACCGAGGTGTCGGACCTGCACGCCATGGCCGAGATCCTCCGCAACGTCGGCCTGCGCGAGGTGCGCTACCAGGAGAACTACCGGGAGGAGTGGCGCCTGGGCGAAGTCGCCTTCGACTTCGACACCTGGCCGGACCTCCCCACTTTCGTCGAGATCGAGGGACCCGACGAGGCATCGGTCCGCCAGGCAGCCGCCCTGCTCGACCTCGACTACACCGAGGCACGGTTCGGCAGCGTCGACGAGATCTACAAGAGCGAGGCCGGCAGGGACATTTTGGCCGAGCCCACGCTCCTCTTCGCCGACGCCGACAAGCAGGCTTCGGCCAGGGCAGCTGTCCCGAGCGAGTGATCTTGGGGACCGAGCTGTGTCTATAGAACTGGCCGTGACACCTCGGGTCATCCCCGGCATCGCCGAGTTCGCCCGCGGCGGCCTGCCCGCCGTGGCAGACACTGACGACGGCAATACATGGACTGACGGCGTCTGCTGGCTCTACTGCGGCCAGCGATGGACCCGTGTTCTATGGATCGGCCCCGTGAGTGTGGCGGGTGCCCAGGCGGCGATGTTCGCCTGCGGCCCGTGCATCCGCGCCTTGCAGGAGCAGGTCTGGCAGTCTCTTCTCCTTCACGATGAACCGACTCGCCGGGCGCCTGTTAGCAAGGCTTCTACGAGCGAGCAGCCTGAGGGACGCCGCGTTGGAAGGCATCGCGCGCGGGGCAGCATGTTCCGGCGGGAGTGAGGCCGAGAACGGACAGTGGGCGTATCAACGGTTGGGCCGGTCACCATGCGTGGTGCCCGGCCCAGCCATTGGTGCGCAGGCGCCCCTCCGACGCGGATCCACGCTTCCGGGGCTCACGGGCGTCCTGAGGAGACCCTCGCCGACGCTGCTGGCGGGTCTCTGGGGATCTGGCACTCCTACCGGGTCAGCGTCGGTGGCGGCTCGGCTGGCTCGTGGGCGCTGCGGTTGTCCTCGGCTGGGCGGCGGGGGAAGGGGCGCCCAAGGCCGATGCACTGATGCTTCGCAGCCGGGCTGCCTCGGCACGCCGATTGGACGCGGGGTTGCGGCTGGTGTGCTGGATGCGGGTGATCAGGACGCGGGCCGGTTGGCGGGCTGTGCTGAGCTCTCGGCGGGCGGCCGCTTCCTTGAGGAGCTGGTGAGGTTTGTGACCGCTGGCTTCGGCGTCGGCGAGGACGGTGGCGAGCCCGGGCCAGCCCGGGTCGGCGAGGATCCGCTCGGCATGTTCGGGGACGGCTGCGCGTACGTCGTCGGCAAGAGTGCGGCGGGTCCCTTCACCAGGGCGCCGGGCTTCAAGTTCGGTGAGCGTCGGAGCGAGCGCGGCGTCGGCTGCCGACTGGAGGTGCTGGACGGCTTGGCGGGCAGCGTCGGCCTGGTGGGCGTGGCCCTTGGCCTCGTGCCAGCGTGCAGCGAGGATGGCGGCCCAGAGAAGTGCGGCGGTCAGGGCTGCGAGGGCGCTGCCGTCGGGGCCGGAGGCGGTGTGTGCGATGTCTCGGGCCGCGGTCCGCAGGGCGTGGGCGGCACGGCCCTCGGCCCGGACCCGCGACCGCTGTGCCCGGGAGAATGCCGCACTGGCTGAGCGCA
Source organism: Streptomyces sp. NPDC057543 (assembly GCF_042801895.1). Lineage (NCBI taxonomy): Bacteria > Bacillati > Actinomycetota > Actinomycetes > Kitasatosporales > Streptomycetaceae > Streptomyces > Streptomyces sp. NPDC057543. The sequence continues at coordinate 46,886 of NZ_JBHVFF010000014.1, forward strand.
GTTGAGCGCGATGGTCGGCGGGCGCTGCTTGGGCGGTGGCTTCGATCAGTTCGCCCAGAGCGCTGATGTTCGCCTGTGTCCGTGCGTCCTCGTCGGCGCTCGTGGTGGTGGTCTCTGGGCGGAGGGTGTCGAGGGCTTCGGTGGCCTGATGCCAGGGAGTGGTGGGTCGGTCGCGGCGGGCTGTGGGGTGTTCCTCGGGCGCGCCGTTCTCAAGGCGGGCCTTGAGTTTGGGCAGGGTGAGGTCGGGGGCGATCTTCCCGCCGGGGTGGTAGATCTGCTCGCCGTCCTTGTTCAGGTCGCCGGGCCGGCCGACGGCGTAGCCGAGGAGGTCTCCGGAGGGACCGCGGCGGGGCTTGACCAGGATGTCGTCGGCTTCGAGGTAGGCAAGGAGTTCCTCGGCACTGGTGGCGTGCGGAATAGCGGCGCGGATACGGTCCTGGAGCCACTGGCGGCTGGTCTGCTCCCAGCCGAGGCGCTCGGACTTGTGCATCTCGGCCTGGGTGGGGCGACGCTCGGCGGTGCGGTCGCCCTTCCGTAGGCGGCGCAGCCCGTAGTCCTTCTCTATCTGACGGCACTCGTCGCCGACGCGGATGCCGCTGTCGTGGAGTTTGGGGCGGCGGCCGTCTTCGCGGACGGTGGTGGCGAGGATGTGGATGTGGTCGTCGGCGTGGCGTACGGCGATCCAGCGGCAGGCCAGGTCGTCGCCGTCAGGGGAGATGCCTGCGGCCTGGACGATGCGCTGGGCGATCTCGCCCCACTCGGTGTCGGAGAGATGGCGGTCTTCGGGAGCAGCGCGGACGGGGCAGTGCCAGACGTGGTCGGTGACGGGCTTGCCGAACTCGCTGTTCCGAAGGTGAACGGGCTCGTCGAGGTGGTGGCCGAGTTCGGTCAGGGTGGCGTTCTCGTCGCGTCCAGGGTCGGGCATGCCGAGCATGGCGAAGCCGGTCACTAGGTGTGGGTCGAGGTGTTCGTCGTATCGGCCGGGGCCGTAGAGGTAGGCGAGCAGACCGCGGGTGTTGGATCCTGCCGGTTTGATGGCGGCGATCATCCGGTCAGACCTCCGTCGGGTCAGTGGGCCGGCGTACGGCTTCGGCGATCAGGGTGAGCAGGTGGTGGAGTTCGTCAAGGCGCTGGCGGATGTCGGGCGGGGTGTAGTCGCTGTTGAGTGCGCGGGCGATCTGGTTGACGTTGACGCCGGTGCGGTTGAGGGCGCGCAGGACCTGGGCGCGGAACATGTGGGTGCGGCGGCGGTCCTCGGACAAAGGCAGGTTCGCGGTGAAGCGGCCGTCGATGAAGGCCAGGACGATGTCGGCGGCGAAGCCGGATTCGCCCTTGTACCCGTGCTCGGCGGCGGCCTCCTGGAGGGCGGCGTGCTCGTCGGCGGTGAAGCGCAGCGGGCCGACGCGGACGGTTCGCTTGGTGCCGGTGAAGCGGCGGATCGCCGGCTGGATGCTCTGCACGCCTCGCTCGCCGGCCGTCGGCTCGGCGGTGGGCGTGGGGTGGAGGATCTGCTGCTGGACGGTACGGAGCTCGTCCTGGTCGGGGCCGCCCTCGGCCCCGGCCTCCCGGTTCGGCGCCCCCTGGCGCTGGGCCGTCTCCGCCACCCCTGGGGCGGAGACCCCCGAAGACCGGCCATGAGTCGGACTCGGGGTACTACTGGCTCCGCCAGGAGCCGTCCGTCCGAACGCCCGCCGCAGACGTGCGAGCAGCGTAGGGGACTGCGGTGACGCAGACGACTCAGCGTGGGTGTCGTCGGGCAGGTGCTGGTTGTGCGTCAAGGAAGCTGCTCCAGGTGCGGCTGGGCGAGCGGGGGCGGGGATGTCTGCGCGGCACGGCCATCGCGTTGTCCACAGGTGTGGAAATCTGCGGGCCGGTTGGCCGATGCTCGGGTGACCTGATGGGTTCCGGTCACCCGAGCAGGCCCGGCGTCAGCGCCTGGATACCTCGATACCGACGGCTTCGAGTTCCGGCCGAAGCAGCTCCATCACCTCGGTCTGCCGGTCACTGCCGATCGCCAGGTCTCGGTCCTTCACAGCCGCTCGGAGCAGGCCGCGCGTGAGTTTGCCGTGCTGATGACCGGTCGCCCGGCCGATATCCGTTAGCTCCGCGATGGTCGCCTTCGGCGGCCGGCCACCGCTCGGTTTGCTGTCCGATGTCTGGGACGCAGGTTCCGTCCGCTCGTTACTCGGGGCTTGCGCATCGTCGGGAGCGGAATCCGGCCGATGGCTGTGGCTGACGTCGCCGCCCGACCGTTCCTGCGCCTGTACGGAACCGATGTCCGGAGCGTCGTCGGACGGTGCGACGAGTTGGTGGATCTGTCGCATCAGGACGCCGAAGGCGACCATCGCGGCGGCCGGAGGAACGGCTGCGACTACATAGTCGAGGAACGGTACGGCGCCCGCGTGTCCGGTACCGCTGACCCCGGCGACGTTCAACGCGATGGAGCCGACCGATCCGGCAGCGGTCACGGCGATCGCCCAGGGGTCGGTGACGCGGCGCAGTGCCGCGCGCAGCATGAGCAGTTCGCCCGCGACGATGAACGCGTCCAGGGTGGCGGGCCAGGCCCACCGGTGGGAGATGCGCCGAGCCCGTGCTGGCCGGCGACGTCGGCGAGGTGCGCGTAGGAGAGCCAGAACGCTCCGACTGTCAGGGCGACGATGACGATGCCGGCCGCGCCGAGCACGAGCTGTTCGGCGTCAGCACGCTTCTTCGGCTGCCCTTGGGTGCGGGCGTCGCCTCGTGACTGAGGTGATGGCGTGGTGAGGTGCGGGGCGGTCAAGCGGGAAGCTCCTGGGGGTAGTGGTGTGGGGCGTCTTTGCCGTCTCGGCCGTTGCACGTGCAGGTCAGCGCGGGACGGCAGCGCTCCGGACGTGCCGTCTCGGCAGGCAGCGCCAGCGTCTTGTCCCGACTCGGGACAGGGAAGTGGCGGCTTCCGATCCGGGCTCTACCCGGGGGCGGCTCGCGCCTGCCGGGACGGCTGCGTTGCGGCAGCCGTCCCGGCGAGCAGGACTGCGACCAGCGGCGATACGGCAAGGACGCCAGGGCCGGGGCAAGACGGATCAGGGCGGTGTCCCCTGGCGGGCTGCCAGCACGGGGACGCCTGCGTTGCCGTCTTGACCTCGGCTGCCGTCTTGCCGGTGTGTGCCCTGACCTGCGAGATCACGGCAGGGACGGCAAGTACGGCAACCAGGGAGGGTGGGGTTCAGCCTGCGCCGCGAGGGGCGTCGACCGGGTGGACGGTGGGGCAGTACCGCCGCCAGGCTTCGAGGAACTTGTTGCGCGTATAGCCCTTGCGCTGCGACCGGTCGGCCATGCGCACGTTGCCTGGCCGGATGTCGTAGTCGCGCAACATCCCGCTGAGTTCCCGGGAAGTCAGGCCGTAGCGCCCCCGCTCGCCCCACGGGGCTTCGGCATCCGCGTTCAGGTAGTGCAGCAGATCCTCGGTGGAGAGGCTGTCCGCCTCCCTCTGGGCGAAGAAGACCCGCCGGATATCGGCGAGGATGCGCGCCCCACTGGGGTGGTCCTCCTCGGCCGCCACTTCGGCGGCGACCATCCGTGCGCACGCCATCCGCGCCAGCCGGGGCCAGCGACCGCCCGCCAGATCGGCGACAGTTATCAGAGGCTCCCACGTATCGGCAGCACGGTCCTCGACCGGCATGCCCGGCTCCAGGTTCGCGGCATCCTCCAGCAGCGGGCGGGCCCAGCTGCGGATGCGGTCGCGCAGCTCGTGCAGGGCCGGGATGTCGCGCCGTGAGCGGAAGGGTTTGACCTTCTCGCCCTCAGCCCTCCGGCGCATGCGGATGACGACCGACCGGTCCATGACCGTGTCCGGGAGGTCCCCGATGCCCGCGATAGCCGCCATGGCGAAGGTGGCGAACTTGTGCGGGGTGTGGTCGTTGCCGACGACCCGGGTGACGTACCGGCCACGCTGATGACCTGCGTTGAGAAGGCCGCGTGTCTCCTCGTTCTTCTCCGCGACCTTGGGGCCGAAGATGGTGTCGGCCTCGTCCACCAGCAGCGTCGGCGGCTCTTCCTCGTTGATCGAGCGGAAGATGGCCGCTGGTGTGGTGTTGATGGTGAGCATCGGCTCGTAGACCGTCTCGGTCAGCACGTCCAGCAGCCGCGACTTGCCGCAGCGCTTCGCCGGCCCCACCACCGCCAGCCGTGGCGCGTGCTGCCACGCAGGCTGGAGATGCGTTGCCACCACCCACAGGGTGATCGCGTCCAGCGCCTCGGATGAGGGAGGGATCACGAACTGGGCTATCTGGGAACGCAGTTCGTCCAGCAGCTTCGAGCCCGGTGTCGGTTCCGCGTCGGGGATGGCCTCCAGCCCGCTCGCCGGGTCCGCCTCGCTGGCACTGCCGTCGGCCGTACCGTCGATCAGGTCCGCCGTGGCACCGTCCGCCTGAGTGGGGTGCAAGTGGGCGCCGGGCTGGCCAGGGATGGCCGTGGCGGGCCAGGCTGCTCGCACGGGGACGGAATAGGGCTTGGGGTTCTCGGGTTGCACCTGGCGGCTCCTCGTCTGGCGGTGTCGGGCTTGCACGCCCCTGCCGCCGGGTCGGTTCTCATGGGATTGGTGGGGAGTCCTGGGGCCTCCGGCGTTGCACCGCCGGAGGCTCTCCCTCTTCTCGTGGGCTTGTCGGCACCGCGAGCGACCACGGACAGTACGTCCACGCCGCGCCACAGTCCAGCGTTTCTGTGTCAGCTCAGCGCAGAAGCGCCTGCTATGCATCACACACTTCACGCCGCCAGCCCCAGCAGGGCCAACAGGTCTGCGGTCACCACCCGGTAGGCGTTGCCGAGCCTGAGCACCTTGCAGGGGTACTGGCCACGCTTGGCGAGCTCGTACCCCTTGCTCCGCCCAAGCCCCAACGCCCGGTTGCCTGTCTCCAGGTCAACGGCCGCAGGAAGCTCCAGAAGCTCCTCACGACTCATCCCCTTCGCTCGGCTGGCCTCTTCGTTCTCGCGCATGCGCGCTCCATCCATGACTGAGCCCACGGCGAACGCGACCGTCGCGCCCGTCTCCAGGTCTTGGAATCAACGCTAAGCGAGCTAATGTGTCCACATGACACAACGCCGTAGCGAGCATGGATCAAAGAAGGCCGACGACGAGGACGACGTCCTTGAGTGGGTGGACCAGGTCATGGCCACCGTGGCTGCCGAGGTCCGCAGACGACGGAGGGAACTGGGTTGGAGCGCACAGGACTTGGCCGACAAGTGCGAGGAGATGGGTCACCCGATCCCCCGCAACGTCATCGCCAACATGGAGTCCAGGCGCCGCTCCAACCTGCCCCTGGTCGACGTCATGGTCCTGGCCCAGGCGCTGAACACCCCTCCTATCTGCCTTATCTATCCCGTCGGCTACGTCGACGACGTGCAGCGGCTCCCGCTCCAGGACTCCGCCTCCCCCCTGAACGCCCTGCGCTGGTTCACCGGGGAGGAGACCGAACTCGGCGCGAACGACGACATGCTCCGTTACTTCCGGGCCCACCACGCTGCCCAGGAGCGGCTGCAAAACGCGCGACGCGATGAGGAGTACGCCCGCTACCTCGCCCAGACCGCCCCGAACGCCGACCGGAAGGCCGAGGCCCTCCGCTCCCAGGCGCGTGCCGCCGAGGCAGCCGATGGCGCCGCAAGCCGCCTTCGCAGAGTTCGCGCCTTCATCGAGGAAGAGGGCGTCACACCCCCGTTCCTGTGGCCAGACGTGGCCGCCGCAATCGACTCATCCGGGAGCGATCCCGATACCACCGAGGAGAACGATCTTTGAAGGGCTCCACCTATCGCCGCTGCTCCTGCCGCGACCCCAAGACCGGCAAGGAACTCGGCAGCTCCTGCCCCAAGCGCAACAGCAGGAACCACTGCACCTACTCCATACGCCAGGAGCTGCCATCCCGCGAGGACGGCAGCCGGCGCTCCTTCGCTCGGGGCGGGTACAGCAGCCTCAAGGCGGCCCAGGCCGACCTCGACCACGTACGCGCCCTCCTGGGGCTGGCCGAGTCGGACGACCCCGAGGGCACCGACCTCATCGCCGAGATGCTGGCCGAGGTCAGCCGCGAACGGTCGCCTCTGCCCGAGGTCGAGGAGACGAGGCGGCGGCTCAACGCCGGCCAGGACCTCATCGGCAGCCTGACCGTCGCCGAGTGGCTCGACCGGTGGCTGGCCGGCAAGCGCATACGCAAGTCCGGCCTCAACCGCTACGAGACCGACATCCGCATGCACCTGAAGCCGCGCATCGGCAACCGACGCCTTGACCGGCTGCGCGTCAGCCACCTCAGCGAGATGTTCACCGACATCCGCGACGCCAACGCCCAGATCCTGGAGGACAACGCCCAGCGCCGAGCCGCGCTCGACGAGATGGCGACCGTGCCGTGGAAGGGCGCGGAGAACAGAGCCCGACGCAAGGCGATGAAGGTCGCCATCGACGAGATGCCGCCCTTCCGCCGCATCACCGGGCCTGCCACGCGCCAGCACGTAAAGGCCACCCTCCGGGCATCGCTGAACGACGCGATCGGGCAGCAGATCATCACCTTCAACCCCGCCGCCCACGTCGAGATCGACCCCGTACGCAAGCCGAAGGCACTCGTGTGGACCGACGAACGGGTCACCAAGTGGGAGCAGACGGGCGAGAAGCCGTCGCCCGTCATGGTCTGGACACCCCAGCAGACCGGCGCCTTCCTCGACTTCGTCGCCGAGGACCGGCTGTACGCGATGTGGCACCTCATCGCCTTCCGCGGCCTGCGCCGGGGCGAGGCATGCGGCCAGCCCTGGTCGGAGACGAACCTCGACACCCACTCCCTCACCGTCTCCTCGCAACTCGTCCAGGACGGCTGGGAAATCGAGGCGTCTGATCCCAAGACCGACAGCGGTTACCGCGTGGTCGCACTCGACGACGACACCGTCGACGTCCTGAAGCGCTACCGCGAACGGCAGGGCCAAGACCGCGAGAAGTGGGGCACGGCCTGGGTCGAGACCGGCCACGTCTTCACCCAGGAAGACGGCTCCTGGCTCCACCCGGGCAAGGTCACCGACCTCTTCGAGCGCCTCGTCGCCGCTTCCGGCCTCCCGCCGATCCGACTGCACGACCTCCGACACGGCGCGGCAACCCTCATGCTCGCCGCCGGCATCGACATCAAGATCGTGTCGGACACCCTCGGCCACAGCGACACCCGGATCACACGGGACATCCACCAGAGCGTCCTGCCCCACGTCGGCAGGAGCGCCGCCGAGGCCACCGCGAAGCTCGTCCCCCTCCAGCGCAAGGCCGAGGCCGAGAAGGCGGCACTCAAGGCCGCGAAGAAGGAGAAGGCCAAGAAGGCTGCGGCCAAGAGCGCCGGCAGGGCCAAGGGCGGCAAGCCGAGCAACAAGGCGAAAGCCCAGGCCAAGGACGCCGTGAAGGCCAAGCGCCGGAAGCCCAGGAAGTAGGGGTCCCTGAGCGGCTCCGCTCACGCACCGTTCACGCAGGCCCTCCCTCCGCGCCCCGGCCGTCCGGCACACCAGCCACGGAACAGCAGAAACCCCAGGTCACGGGCTATGTGACCTGGGGTTTCTCCGAGCCCCCTGTCGGATTCGAACCGACGACCTACGCATTACAAGTGCGTTGCTCTGGCCAGCTGAGCTAAGGAGGCGTGCCGGAGCAGTGTAACCAACACCGCTCCCTGTGCGGTCCCCAAATTTCGCGTCCCTCGAACTACTGACAGATTTCACATGGCCAGGTAGCGTCGCTGAGGATTCACCCAAGTGGACCAGACCACTCCCTTACTCGGATCGTCCGGCACGTTCCTGCCGGTGGAGGAGAAGATTCAGCATGGCCAGTGTCACGTTCGACAAGGCGTCCCGTGTCTACCCCGGCTCCACGAAGCCGGCCGTGGACCAGCTCGAGATCGACATCGCGGACGGTGAGTTCCTCGTCCTGGTCGGTCCTTCCGGTTGTGGCAAGTCGACCTCCCTGCGCATGCTCGCGGGTCTCGAGGACGTCAACGGCGGCGCGATCCGCATCGGTGACCGCGACGTCACGCACCTGCCCCCGAAGGACCGGGACATCGCCATGGTGTTCCAGAACTACGCGCTCTACCCGCACATGACCGTCGCGGACAACATGGGCTTCGCGCTCAAGATCGCCGGTGTGAACAAGACGGAGATCCGGGCGAAGGTCGAAGAGGCCGCCAAGATGCTGGACCTCACCGAGTACCTGGACCGCAAGCCGAAGGCGCTCTCCGGTGGTCAGCGTCAGCGTGTCGCGATGGGCCGTGCCATCGTGCGTGAGCCGCAGGTCTTCCTCATGGACGAGCCGCTGTCGAACCTCGACGCCAAGCTCCGTGTCTCCACCCGTACGCAGATCGCCTCGCTCCAGCGCCGTCTGGGCATCACGACCGTGTACGTCACGCACGACCAGGTCGAGGCCCTGACCATGGGTGACCGCGTCGCGGTCCTCAAGGACGGTCTGCTCCAGCAGGTCGACTCGCCGCGCAACATGTACGACAAGCCGGCGAACCTCTTCGTGGCCGGCTTCATCGGTTCTCCGGCCATGAACCTGGTCGAGGTCCCGATCACCGACGGTGGCGTGAAGTTCGGCAACAGTGTCGTCCCGGTCTCCCGCGAGGCGCTCTCCGCCGCCGCGGAGAAGGGCGACACGACTGTCACGGTCGGCATCCGCCCCGAGCACTTCGACATCGTCGAGCACGGCGGCGCCGCCGCGAAGTCCCTCTCGAAGGACAGCGCCGACGCCCCGGCCGGTCTGGCCGTCTCGGTCAACGTCGTCGAGGAGCTCGGCGCCGACGGTTTCGTCTACGGCTCCGCGCGGGTCGGCGGCGAGGACAAGGACCTGGTCGTCCGCGTCGGCGGCCGCGCCGTTCCGGAGAAGGGCACCGAGCTGCACGTCGTGCCGCGCCCCGACGAGCTGCACGTCTTCTCCACCTCGACGGGCGCCCGTCTCACCGACTGACGTCCCGCACCACGCAAACACGCGCACCCCAGCGGCCCCGCACGTTCTCCGTGCGGGGCCGTTCGCGCGCCGCACGGCGTGTCCGGGTTTGAATCCGTACGGCGCCGGATTCCCCGGCACACCGGGCATTTCATCGTGGTCCGTCAACACGCGATTCGAAAAGCGCCCTCGAACCATCCCCCTCAAGGGTGACGAAATGTCGCCACATCATCACTGCCCGCTACGCTCGCTGCGTGACCCACACCGCTCGCCGCATCGGCCGATCCCTCGCTTTCGTACTGCCCGTCGTGATGGTCCTCTCCGGGACCCTCGCCGTCACCAGCGTGCCGTGGGCAGCGCACAACTCCGAGTCCCGGGTCCTGGCCGCGTCGGCTCAGGACGTATCGAAGCGCGCCGGCAAGCGCACCCCGCAGGACGTCCTGCGGGACCGGCTGCTGCTGGAGCTCCGGGCGAAGGACCCGGGTGTCGCGCTGACGGACCTGCAGCGTTCCGTCGAGGCCCGTCCCTCGCTCGCCCGGCACTGCATGTCGATCGCGAGGGCGCTGGGCCGTGCGGCGGTCGAGCAGTACGGTCCGACGCGCGCCCACCGGTTCTCGCGTCCCGTCTGCGACACGTCGTTCGCCTCGGGCGTCGCCCAGTTCAGCTGACCGGCCGGTCCGGGCACGGCATATCGTGCCTGGCATGCATACGTATCCGACGCAGGCCGTGGTCCTGGCAGGTGGCCAGGGGTCGCGGCTGCGCCCATACACCGACGACCGCCCCAAGCCGATGGTCGAGATCCCGGGCACCGGGACTCCGATCATCGGCCATCAGCTTTCGTGGCTGGCCGCCGAGGGCGTGACCGACGCCGTGGTGTCGTGCGGTCATCTGGCCGAGGTGCTGCAGGAGTGGCTGGCCTCGGCGGTGCTGCCGCTGCGCGTGACGACCGTCGTGGAGTCCGAGCCCCTGGGCCGTGGTGGCGGGCTGAAGTACGCCGCCGCCCGGCTGCCCGATCCGGGCCAGCCCTGGTACGCCACCAACGGCGACATCTGGACGCGCTTCTCGCTGCGCGAGATGGCCGCGTTCCACGCCGAGCGGGATGCCACCGCCACCCTGGCCCTGGCCCGTCCCCGGATCCCGTGGGGTGCCGTGGAGACGGACGCGTTCGGGCACATCACCGACTTCATCGAGTCGCCGCCGTCCCCGTATCTGATCAACGCCGGTGTGTACGTCTTCTCACCGACGTTCACGACGCTGCTGCCGGACCGGGGCGACCACGAGCGGACGACGTTCCCACGGCTGGCTCGCGAGCGCAGGCTGGCCGGGTACCCGTTGCCGCACGGGGCGTACTGGCGGGCCATCGACACGGCGAAGGACCTGACCGAGGCCGCCAAGGAGCTCGACGGGCATTAGCGGTAGCAGTAGCGACAGCCCCGGCGGACGACGAAGACGAAGGGGCGGTCACCGGACACATATCCGGTGACCGCC